>JAQYWN010000495.1 GCA_029379265.1 Rhizonema sp. NSF051 | reverse complement strand
CATTGATATATACGTAATTTTTTTGAGTTTCGCAATACTACCAACAATCTTAGAAAAAGTCAATTTAACTCGTTATCAAACTCTAACGAATGCGTTTTAACCACAGCACGACTCCTTCGGCCTCTAGAGAAAACTTTTCGATGACTGACTTCCAACGGGCGATACGGCTTAAGTCTTGGCCAACATTGACTGTTCACAATTCAAATAGGATTGCTATATTACCGTTTCTGTCGTTCTTTTAGTTTAAGTAAGATTTCTGCATGTATCTCGCGGGTAATTGGGTAAAAATACGTAAGTACTAATCCGCAAATTAAAAAGATGGTAGGTAAAGGACCAGCAGCAATACGGATGGCTTGGAGTGCTGACTCAGGTTGTATCGGGAGTGGTTGCCCTGCGACGGTTTCTTTAAAACCAGATGCTTGTAAGGAATTTCCCACGACAAACAGTCCGATCGCCAAACCAAATTTTTGCAGCAAAACCATGAAGCCGTAGAAAATTCCTTCACGACGCTGTCCTGTTTGGAGTTCATCAAGTTCAATCACATCTGGGATCATTGACCAAGGAATAAGGTAAGCTGTGGAAACTCCAACACCTGTCATGACACCAACAAGGTATATTAAACCGACATTACCTGGTTTTAAGAAATATATTGCTGCTGCTGCTATTATCCATGAACTCATGCCCATAAAATAAACAGCTTTTTTCCCTACTCGCTCACTTAGATAACTCCAAACAAAGAGCATCAACAAAGCAGTTCCTTGCACCGCGATTAAGACTGTGGGGACATCTGATTCTTTCAGGCGCATACAGTTGACAACAAAGTAAGGAATGATACTTGCTTCAACCTGCACAGCTAACCAGGAAAAAAGATAGATCCCAATAACGTATAAAAAAGGTTTATTACTTAAAACTATTTTAATCTGTTCACCTATAGAGAGAGGTGCGCTTTCTTCAGCTTGAATGCGTTTGGCTTCAAAAGCCATGACGCGATCGCGTGTTCCCCAAACGCACACATATAATGCCAACACGGCAATAACAGCACAAATTGTCACTAGCACAACATACTGTTGCTGGCGATCGGCAATGCGATCAAAAATCACTTTAGTTAAAATGAGGGATAGAATGCTGCCACCAATCGAAAAAGCAAAGCGAAAGCTGTTTAGTTTGGTACGTTCATCGTAATCCTGAGTAAGTTCTGGAGTCATTGCCGTGTAAGGTAGATTCACGACTGTGAAAAACGTTTGAGATAAAACTCCAATGACTACGTAATACCAAAACAACATCCACCCACTTGCATGTGGTACAATCCACTGGAGAAAAAAGAAGATCCCAAATGGAATAGCTCCATATAGTAACCAAGGAAGCCGACGCCCCCAACGACGAGATTTAGTTCTGTCAGTCAGCACTCCGATAATTGGATCGTTAATGGCATCCCAAATCTTGCCAATCAGTAAAATACTACCCGCCAACCCTGCCGGGATACCAGCGACATTGGTAAAGAAAATGAGCAGAAAAAATGTAGAGATATTGCCAGTAATTGCTGGCCCTAAATCGCCAGCACCGTAAGCGAGTTTAGTTTTTAAATCCAGTTTTTCATTTTCAGGAGTCGGTTGAGGGGAATAGCTATGACTGGCAGAATCGCTCATAATATGTTGCGCTCTCTCATACTAAAATAAGTTGATTGTCATTTAGTATTAGCCTTAAATCAGATCTTTTATGCCAGATCTTTACGTTTCTTGGTCAGATTATCACCAAAAAATCGAACAACTGGCTACTCAAATTTATGAATCCAGTTGGAAGTTCAATCAAATTGTCTGTCTTGCCAGAGGGGGACTGCGAGTTGGAGATATTTTATCGCGTATATACAAGCAACCATTGGCTATTTTGGCAACATCATCCTACTCTAGTTCGGGTAAGCAAGAGAGAGGCAAATTAACCATTGCCCGTCATTTAACAATGACTACTGAAACATTAGGTTCGCGCATTCTCCTTGTTGATGATTTAGTAGACTCTGGGATCACACTTGAGCAGACTGTAACTTGGTTAAAACAAAATAGTGATTCCCCAATTGAAGAGATTCATACTGGTGTAATTTGGTACAAAGCTTGTTCGACAATAGTTCCAGATTACTACGTCGATTATCTTGCCGACAACCCCTGGATTCACCAACCATTTGAGAACTATGAATTGGGGGAGTGGGCAGGAGCCATTGCATTGCGTGGATCTCCCATGTTGTAGCAAGTCGCTTCGGTAGGAGTAGATTTAATATAGATAAGTACATCTAACCAGAAGATCACGCCCATTAAAGGAGTAGGGAAAAAGTGAAGATAATTGTAGTCAACGTTCTTGACGCTGACTACGAATAACAATTAACAATAATAACGTAACAGTTTACACATCAACGCCGGAGTGATAGCATAACCGTAAAAGATTATAAAAGAACAATAAATAAACTTTTTGACTCCATGACTGAAACTGCCCTCGACAGATTTTGGGAACTTGTAATAAGTGCGATCGCTCTCAAGAGCGAAGCATTTGTGCTGATTCAAACCCTACCCCTAGCTTCAAAAGCAGCATTATACATTGTACTTCTTGCTTGGCTTTCTCAATCTATAGGTCAGGGTATCGTATTATATATTAATCGTGTCAAACCAATTCGCTTTATCCTCAGCCTGCTGATTGCGTCTGTATTATTTGCAGTTACTGCTGGATGTTGGAGCTTAAGTGCGTGGTTAGTGAGTTGCGTACTATATAATGCTATTACCTCGTATGAGATTGTCTGGTCTACACTCGGACTTGCCTATGCACCGTTAATTTTGGGTTTTTTGGTAGCTTTGCCTTATTTGGGTGTGCCGATTCAAGTATTGCTCTCGATCTGGACGCTGTTAGCATTAACTATTGGCTTGCACGTCACCCTTCATCTTGGGATTTGGCAGGCTAGTTGGTGCGGTATGTTGGGATGGATTATCTTTCAAATTTTGCAACGCAATATTGGATTTGCCAAATTAAGTAAGTGGGTATCTATAGTACCGAGGAATACGCAAGTACAACCGCAGATTTCTTCCGGGATTAACCAAACTCATGTTGGTAATAGAGATAACGGGAGGGTATGAGGAAAGCCAATTGATTTAGGATTTTTCCTGAATTTAAAATCCCAAATCTAAAAAATAGCGACGGTTATCCTTAAATTTATTTGTAGAGTTTGAATCAAATAATTTCACGATTCTAAGCCCCCAAACTAATTTGTGGAGCAATCCAAAATATAAAATCTAAAATCCAAAATTGTTATGAGTGTGAAGCAAGTTAGCAAATTTTTAGGCATAGTTTTCCTAGTCATACTTTGTACATTACTTTTTCCTCAACTCCGCAATCTATGGTTAGTTTGGTACAAAGCCTTAGGGAGTGCGTTAGATCTGACAATTGATTTGATGCAAATTGGTTTGATTGCCTCCTTTTTCGCCGCACTCTTGGTTCCTCTCGAAGCTTTGGGTTCGTGGGCGGGATGGTATGGCGATCGCATCGAGCCCAAGATCCATCCTGAAATATCTGAGGAACCTCTATCACCGTCAACGGATATAGTCCGTTACGTTGTTTGCTTTGATGGTATTGAGCGGGCTTCATTTCAGGAGTTTCAGCGCGAGTTAGCCGCAGCATTGCCAGATAACATCATGTTAATTGGAGGGCTTATACCACTCTCTGTCCGCTCTCGACCGAGGGAAGTGGTCTTTGGTCCTTTATCTGCGTTTATGACAAGTATCCGTGATTTACTAATTGTGGCAGTTTCCGCCGATCCACGCTACGGACGCATCTATAACCAACGGACAGCACAGGTCATTTATAACAGTTTAATCGGTCATGGTTACAGATCGGATAGCCAAATACCAATTACACTAATAGGTTTCGGTGCGGGTGCCCAGAAAGCAATGGCATCTATTTGTGATCTCAAGCAGGTACTCGACATACCCATTGAGGTGATTTCTGTCGCCGGAGAGATCACTGGTAATAATAATGCTATTCTTGTAGAACATCTCTACCATTTGGTAGGTGACAAAGACATTATTGAGCGTTTGAGTCAGATTTTGTCTCCCAGGCGGTGGAAGGTGTTCTTCTTATCCTACTGGAATCGTGCCAAACACATGGGTAAAATCAGTTTGATTTCACTCGGTCCAGTCGGTCATATCGGTCGTGGGGGTCCAATGGATGTAAGCAAATGCTTACCTGATGGTCGCACTCACCTGCGGCAAACGGTAGACATTGTATCAAATATTGTACAAGGGAAGTTTCACGACGACCAACAAATAGTTAGAACTAAGATTAATAATTACGAACGATATCGGCAAGCAGCTTTTAATCGACCAGAATATTATCCTTTAAATCAGTCAGTCAATGCAGAGCTTTACCGACCGATCGCCGATTGGATGGGTCGATTAATTCTGCCACCGAAAGACCAACGCGATAATGGTGTTCTATTTGAAGTGCATCACGCAGATCGCGAACACGAAAATTTGATCGGACAGGTTGTGTATTTGAAATGGATTGACGATCCCAAAGCTGGAGTGTCGGTGCCGTCGATGAAAAAGGACGTTCACTTTAGCGAGGAAGCACTTTACAATTCCAGACAGGGAAACGTGGAACCACTTCGCATCAATCATTGGCGACAGGTGACTCCATTAGAATCGCTCACAGGTTCAAGACCCTATGATGATATCGTTGTGATGTTACATCAGCCAGTCGTGGTTGAAAAGCGTGAGAATACGGTCACCCTTAAGATTACTAGTGAACCCGTGCAAATTTCCGGACGCTTTTATGCATTGGTGAAGTTTTTGCAGCCTGTCAAAGCAAACAGCGAACAATTCCGAGTGGTTCATTTCAATCGTGCAACTGGTGTGTTTGATGGAGTTGAGGAAGTTGTGCAAATGCCTGCAGTGATTCCTGATCAGAACATGATTTTACATTCAAACAGCCGCGATATTGAAAAGTTACCTATTAATGATACAGGGTGGTATATTTACGGCGCACAAGACGCTTCCAAGAAATTTGTTGTACAAGCACTTGCTCCTCGTGCATTGTTACAAGTCCAACCTCAAGAGGTGACTGTCGGCAAAAAAGCAGCTTGGAATTATGTCAGAAAACGCTGCTGGCAAGAGATTGTTGCACATAAAGGACAAATCAGATCGGTTCTTTTGAGTCAGAAGGGTTTGGATATTGATCATTCAATGTCACCTTGGCGTGAAGGCGATAAGGCCTTGCTTGTCCACGTTTTTGGCGGGATTGGTGGCAAAAAACCAGAACCTGCAGCTAAAGGACCTATCTATTTTGGTCATTGTGCATATGGAGTGGCAGAGGTGGTACGCGAACCTCTGACAGGTGAGTTGCGTTTTGAGATTGAGTATCACCAAATCTACTGTCAAAATGGTGATGGGCTGATTGCAGGTACGCTGTCTTGGACTCGTTATATGGGCGATCGCCAGTTTGGGTGGTTGGGAATTCGTCCGGTTTCCGACTTTTTGATCAAGTTTGATGCGCTCACTGAAGATTATGAAGTTGATGGAGTTAAGTACTCACCATTAGAAGTTCTCGTCCGTCAACTGGAAATTATGTGTGCACGTTATAGAATCGGGGATGGCACAGGTGCCACCTTCGTTGGTGCGGCAAACAATTGTACCCAAGATGCCAATCAAGCATTGTATGCAGCGATTCGAGCCATCCAAATTTTCATCCAATTCAATTATCCAAATATTCCGGCAGCTCTCAAATCCAATCCACATTTTAAAGATTGGTTAATTCACCATCCCGAATTATATACCTGCTTTAAGCATCTAGTCAATTTAGGCAAAGCTCTCAACCACAACCTCTTACCGTTTGGGGTTGCACGGACTGATTGGGAAAACTCGATTGCAGACTTAGGGAGTTCTCTGGAAGATGATCCTTTAAAACAACTTTTCACAGCTTTAGTCAGCTGGCGAACCATACTGCCTCACAAAGCCAGCGATAGCATTACACAGATATTTATCGAACAAGGAGCCTCAGTATGGGTATTGAGTACCAGTCAAGTTGGTAACTCAAATCCAGATCTTGCAGCCGTTGCTCCCTTTACTTTTTAGACATAGAAGTACTCCTGTGTAGTTCCCACGCTGGTGGGGACGGCGTTAGCCAAGGGATGATATTGTAGCTTCACAAAGAAATTGAAAACACGTAGAGGTGCGGCTAAAGCCGCACCTCGAAGTATCAGTTTGAATCCCCTCGGCTTCAGCCAGGGGAGAGGTCAATTATCTCGAATCTTTCTAGCATTCTGTTCACAAAATTGATGGATTTTTGGCTAAATATTATACTAACTTACAAGA
>JAQYWN010000494.1 GCA_029379265.1 Rhizonema sp. NSF051 | reverse complement strand
AGACAAATATAATCCCAACTATTAGTCCGATTGGATTGATGCTTTGTGTAATAAGCTCCAATCATAGGAGTATAAATGAAATTTGCACCTGCCATTAAAATATCTATAGCAAAGTATCTATCTCCCAATGCTTTAAGGTATTCAGGAAACTTGGTCTTACTAAAGATGCTTTTATTCATCAACATAGCTTGCTGAAGAGCTGGATGAGGTGTATTTATGAGGAAATCAGGAATAAGTAAACGTTGAATTAGTTCTTCTTTAGTTAATGAACTAATAACATAATCTTGAGTATCAACAATGTTTTGCTCGCTATCAAAACATACTCTTTGATAATCTGAGTAAAATACTACTTCCTGATTGATATTTTTTTCTAAGAAACTCAACTGATATCTAATTTTGTCTCCATGAATCCAATCATCCGCATCAAGACATTGAATCCATTCACCTTGTGATTCCTTAACACCAAAATTGCGAGAAGAGGGGAGTCCTCCATTTTCTTTATAAAAATATTTTACTCTCGAATCTAGATTCATCAAATACTCAGACACTTGACGACTATTATCGGTTGACCCATCATCAACAATTAAGCATTCAAGATCGGTAAAAGTTTGTGCTAATACACTTTTCACCGAACGCTCAAGGTAGCAACCTTGGTTGTAGCAATTAACTATAATTGATACGAATGGAGGCATTGTAATTTATTCCTTGTCTTGTCTGATGATAGTTTAATGCTTACACCAATCATTATTAAATTCATTTAGGTATTTTGATTTCTCGAACTTACTAGTATCTTTAAAAACACATGAGCGATCTAAATCTAACCTTACATTTGCTGATACTCCACAGAAAATTTACTGATAAATTCATATAGCTGTTATATAGTACTAAGAAGAAACCAGTAAAAATACGTTGGAGATGCTTGTTATATTCTGCCAGATCTGAAACGAAAAACTTTATGCTAGAGGAATCTGCGTAATGAGCGATATCAGGCTGAAAATTGGCTTGTGGAACTACGACTGTACGCGTGCGTTGACCGATGGCACCGTAAAGATTGACGGTGTTGATGCCAGCTTCGAGAGCGCCCGGATTGTCTCGGAGATCTTCGAGCGCATGATCCGGCAGCGCGAGTTTGACGTCTCGGAACTGGGACTGACGTACTATTTGCGCACCCTCGACTTCGACGATCCGCCTTTCATCGCACTTCCGGTGTTCCCAAACCGCTGTTTTCGGCACTCGGCGATCTTCGTCAACACGTCGGCGAAGATCGAAAAGCCGCAAGATCTCGCAGGAAAAACTGTTGGAGAATTCGCTTTGTACGGCCATGATGCAGGTGTGTGGCCGAAGGGTATTCTGTCCGACGAGTATGGCGTCGAAGCGAATCAGTGCCGTTGGATTATCGGTGGCCTTGATTGGCCGATGGCACCGATCGATTTCATCCCACTGCCGCATCCTGCGAATATCGACGTGACGTTAGCCCCGGAAGGCAAAGAGTTGGGAGAGATGCTTGAAGCGGGAGAGATCGACGCGCTGATCTCGGCCGATGTACCGAAGTGCGTGCTGAACAGGGCACCGCAGGTTGCGCGACTATTCCCCGACTATAAGTCAGTCGAACGTGAGTACTACGGACGTACTGGCATATTCCCGATCATGCATACAGTCGTAGTTCGCAAAGAGCTTCTCGCGCAGCATCCGGATCTCGCACAGACGATCTACCGAGGTTTTTGCGACGCAAAAGGCGTTGCGATGGAGCAGTATCGGACGGGCATGATATTTAATAACATGGGTGTCATGATACCTTGGTTCAGTCAACTTCTGGACGAAGACTGCCGCCTGTTAGGTGACGATTGGTGGCCGTATGGCGTCGAAGCGAATCGCAAGACGATCGACACTTTCTTGCGCTATCACTACGAACAAGGTCTCTCGCAGCGGCGGCTGACGTGCGAGGACATCTTCGTGCCGGAGTTACTCCGAACGTAAAGCTGGATGTGGCGTTCAGCCATGATGGCGGACGTGAGTGCAAAATCTGAGCTAAGATCGATAAGTAGAAGTTCGTAAATGTCCGAACAGACTTGGACTTGGTATCTGTTTTATTTTATGGAGCAAGCACAGAAAATGCAGGTAATCCGTCTTGAGGCGCTCTCAGATAATTACATTTTTTTGCTGCACGATTCAGAGCAAAACGTAGCCGCAGTCGTCGATCCAGCAGAAGCAGAGCCAGTTTTAAAAAAGCTTAAAGAATTAAAAGCAGAATTAGTGGCGATTTTTAACACGCACCACCATCAAGATCATGTGGGTGGCAATAAGCAGTTAATACAACAATTTCCTCATGTCACAGTTTATGGTGGAGTGGAGGATCGAGGAAGGATTCCAGGACAACAGGTATTTCTGCAACAAGGCGATCGCGTCCCCTTTGCAGATCGAACAGGAGAAGTTTTCTTCGTTCCCGGACATACCCGCGCTCACATTGCCTATTACTTTGCGCCACAATCTGGAGAGACAGGTGACTTATTCTGCGGCGACACTCTGTTTGCAGGTGGTTGTGGCCGTTTATTTGAAGGCACACCGACGCAAATGGTAGATTCCCTGAGCAAACTTCGCTCTTTACCCGATGATACCCACGTCTGGTGCGCCCACGAATACACCCTAAAAAATTTACAATTTGCCGTCACCGTAGATTCTGACAACGCCGACCTACATAACCGCTATGATGAAGTGAAGGCACGTCGCAGTCGGGGAGAGGCTACCGTTCCCTCATTACTGGGAGTTGAAAAGCTTACAAATCCGTTTTTCAGGTGGGAAGAGCCTACTTTACAATTAGCTGTCAATAGTAACGATCCAGTGCAAACCTTTGCCCGTCTGCGGGGAATGAAAGATAAATTTTAGAAAAGTAGGTAGTTGCGATCGCTCCTCCTGCCTTCCGCTTGTGAAACTTTTCGCATACGGTGGCAGTGGGGTATGGAGCGATGGAGGTAAAATGTACTCTTGATGCGAAGGAAACAGGAGAAAGCATTTTGGATAAGTTAGCCCGAGCAGGCGCACCCAAAGCATTAATATTATCCCAAATCGAAGACTTGCGGTTGGCAGCATCGAAAATGAATGGAGTAGAACTTCGGGCATTTATCGACAAGAACTATTCAATCTATGGCTAAACTTTTTGAATCTATCACTGAAGAACTGCAAGAATTTATTAAAGCTCAACATCTTTTCTTTGTAGGTTCTGCACCCTTAAGTCCCACTGGTCATGTTAACCTTTCTCCTAAAGGTCTAAGAAGTTTTCGCGTTCTTTCTCCCCATCGTGTCGGTTACTTGGACGTGACAGGTAGTGGTAACGAAACCTCAGCCCATCTGCAAGAAAATGGGCGAATTACTTTTATGTTTTGCGCTTTTCAAGAACCCCCAAGTATTCTCCGTCTCTACGGTAAAGGATACACAGTTATTCCCAGTTCGCCAGAATGGGAAACTCTGTATCCCTTGTTTCCAGAGATTCCCGGAGCGCGTCAAATTATTGTAGCGGATATCGAAAGAGTGCAAACCTCCTGTGGTTTTGGCATACCACTTGATGAATATAAAGAACAGAGGGAGACCTTAGTCAAATGGGCAAAGAAAAAAGGTGAAGCCGGACTTAAAGAATATCATCAGCAAAAAAATCTGGTCAGCATTGATGGTTTAGCAACTCCATTGAGTAAGTCATGAGGCTTAGGAAAAGTTTTGGCTCAGAGATTGGCTGATTTTGGCGCAAAGGTAGTTGTAGGCGTGCGGAATGTGGGTTATAATTACTGCTGGACAGGGTGCATAATCACGCCCCGGTTTAACATTCGAGACTCAAACTCTTGACGAAAACCTGGTTGCTTTGGAACCCCCACAAACTGGATTTCCCCAGTTGATTCCATAAAAAACTGTAACCCAACTGATCGCTCTCCCTGCGCTAATAGAGATAAAATTAAAGACTGATAACGCTCTGTCATCAGTAACAATCGCTGATTAGCCGATCCGCGCCAGAGTAAATCAGCGTGCTTTTCTTCGATGTAAACACCATCTATCAGTAAATCGGTTCGCTGCAACAAATCTTGCTGTTCTGGTGTACCGTACTGCTGTAGCTGCTCTAGGCGATCGCCCGTATAGCAGATCACTCCCATATCAGCCTTCGCCCTAACTAAGTCTACCAACTCAGCCAAAGCTTCAGCTTGCAGCATTGGTTCTCCTCCAGAGAAAGTCATCCCCTCAATCCCAGGCTGAGCCAGTACCCAATCTGCTATTTCAGCCACTGTCATTAGTTCGCCATCTGACTCATCCCAAGACTCAGGCACAATACAATTTTTGCAAGCGAACCTACAGCCTTGTACCCACATTACAGCTCTTTGCCCCGGACCGAGTACGCTTACCGGGGATTGACGACTAAATAGGCGTAAAATTGACATTGCTTCAAGATCATGACCCAATATTTTAGAGACGCGCTATGGCGCGTCTTTACGGGGACTTGTGACAATTTAAAATCCCCTGATCCGATTTAACTAGAACTGACGCGCTCCATGATGCATCTGTTCTAGTAACGACGCATCTCGGCAAGGTATTTGTAGTAGTAGCGCAAATATTCCTGACGCGATTCTTGAGAACGACGTTTGTGATCTGCGTAAATGCTCTTGCGTTGATTTTCAAGATCGCGAATCCGATTATGTTGATCTTTGAGAAACTCGCGTTGATACCTCAGAAACTCGCCGTGCCATTCTCGGAAGCGACGTTCGCCGTCCCTGACAAGCATTTGACGATAATGCTCGCTGTCTAGCTTGTCTACTGGGATATCATCAAGATTCGCCATAACTAAAACCTCTTAGGTTAGATCGAATTATCAGTGTCTTTTCCATTGTTGCAGGAGCCATTCTCTGCGGGCAACACTTGCCAACATTTCTGCTGATGCACCAATCTGACGTGCGCGATCGCTCCTTGACAAGTCCAAACCGCTCAAAGTTTGGCACGCTCGGAAACTAGGTATCATTCTACCAGTACGAATTTGCCGTATTGTGCGAACAAGGATCACTTATTTACCCTCCATACGTCGTTTAGAAGATTTTGAAACTGACGGAACTTCTCGCAACAGTTCGTTAAGAATCGAGATGGCATCACTCTGAGAGAGTTTGGAACGCGACAGCAGAACATCCGCACAGATATCTCGAAAGTCACTGTTAGTCAGCATAACAGGAACATTACTGCTGTGACATACTTTAGCAACGATCAGACACGCCCGCAAACCAGAGGACTTTTCCGATGTATGTGTACGCTCCCGAAACTTCTTAACCAGCTGCACAATCATTGAGGCATCTGCTCGAGTCAAACCTGATTTTTGGACAATAATCTCCTCTTGAGTCAGTTCGTCTGGCTCTGGAATATCCATCGTTACCAAGCGATCTATGAGTGCATCCTGAGTTTCATGAACTCCGCAGTACTCCTCTGGATTAGAGGTAAAGATGATTCGGAACTGGGGATGAGCACGAATATATTCCTGTTGCTGAGAAGCTGCAGGTAGCACCAGTAGCTTTTCCTCTAGCACCGAGAGCAGCACATTATTAACCTCAGGACGGGAACGATTGAACTCATCGTAAACTAAGGTAAAGCCCTCGCGGCAGGCAGTAGTTAGGCGGGCATCGCTCCAAGTGGAGCGGAATTCATCTTCCAGCTTGACAACAGTGTGAATAAAATTATCAACAACTTTCTTGCGGTTGTAGCCTCGTTGGTTACCAATTAGATCGGAGGACTTGTACTCATCATCTCCAAACATTAGTAAAATCGGACGCTCCAGAAGATTCGCCAAATGTATTGCCAGTGTCGTTTTGCCAGTTCCTGCCGGACCTCGCAGGTGGACGGAGAAGCCAGCTTGAAGATAGCGCAGGGCACGCTGCGTTATACGATTGATTGTCGGTGTCTCGACAAAATTCTGGGAGTTAGCTTGCAGAACTGTAGTCATAGTTAATTGCTTTGCATCAAATTACTATAAATACCTGCTGTTGCCGTGCAACCAGCAGGTTGATTAGACTAGATGCACTGCAACCCTTTATACCGCAGGTACTGCAGCTTGAGCAGTCAAGCCCACAGCTTCAGCATACTTCAAATAAGTTTCTACTGATGCGATCACAATCCGTGCTTCTATTGCTAAAAGTTCAATTCCCACAAGGGATACCCGTACCCACAAATCGATTACTACGCCCTTATCAAGGATGCGATCAATTACTTCCGCCAGACTAGAAGATGAGTTTACTTTTTCAACTGCCATGATTATTTCTCTATGAATGTAGATAAATTTGTACCACCCGAGCGGTGACAGATTTGATTATGAATTACCTCATCTTAATAC
>JAQYWN010000049.1 GCA_029379265.1 Rhizonema sp. NSF051 | reverse complement strand
GATAGATCCTATGAAATAAAAAAATTGATATGAGTAATACTTCAGATAATACAAACTATCGACTTTTGTTAAAAAATGCATATTTAGAACTCACAAATGCGCGTTCTAAACTTGATGCTATTGAGCAAGCAAGAACAGAACCAATTGCCATTGTTGGTATGGGGTGCCGCCTTCCGGGAGGTGTAAATAATCCAGAAGCATTTTGGCATCTTTTGTATGAGGGAAGACATGCAACGAAAGAAGTACCATCAAATCGCTGGGATGTCGATTTTTACTATGATCCAGATCCCGAGATACCAGGGAAGATGTACACGCGGTACGGTGGATTTTTAAATGAAGTAGACAAGTTCGATCCTCAGTTCTTTGGGATTTCTCCGAGAGAAGCGACAAGTATAGACCCCCAGCAGCGGCTGCTTCTCGAGGTAACATGGGAGGCATTAGAAAACGCTTCAATTGCAGTAGAGGGTTTGAGAGGGAGCCAAACAGGAGTATTTATTGGAGTTGGCTTTGATGACTATTCACAATTAAGCATAAATTCTGGCGATCCGACCTGTATTGATGCCTACACGTTATTAGGTAACAGCCAAAGTATTGCTGTCGGTCGCTTGTCATACATCTTGGGACTACAAGGTCCTACCATGCAATTAGATACTACCTGTTCTTCTTCGCTACTGGGAGTTCATTTAGCATGCTCCAGTTTGCGTTCAAGAGAATGTAATCTCGCGATAGCAGGTGGGGTTAACTTGATGCTCTCGCCAACAACTACAATTGGCTTTTGTAAGCTGAAAGCTTTAGCTCCTGACGATCGCTGCAAAAGCTTCGATGCTGATGCTGATGGCTATGTGCGGGGAGAAGGGTGTGGAATCATCGTGCTGAAGCGTCTGAGTGAAGCGATCGCAGACGGCGATAATATTTTAGCTGTGATTAGAGGTTCGGCTGTCAATCATGATGGTCAGAGCAATGGACTCACGGCTCCCAACGGTTCTGCTCAAGAAGCGGTCATTCGTCAAGCATTGTTCAATGCTGGGGTAGAGCCAAATCAGATCCAATATGTGGAAGCTCATGGAACGGGGACACCTTTGGGAGATCCCATCGAAGTATTGGCATTAGGAAAGGTATTAGCTCAAGGACGCTCAGAGGGCGATCGCCTAGCCATTGGTTCGGTAAAAACTAATATTGGTCATTTAGAAGCAGCTGCCGGGATAGCTAGTCTCATGAAAGTTGTGCTTGCACTCCAGCACAAGTTAATTCCACCCACTTTACATCTGAAACAGCCAAATCCCTACATTCCTTGGCAGAAACTTCCAATTGAAGTGCCTACAGTGCCAACTCCCTTGTCTACAAAACAACAGCCTCATTTAGCTGGGGTCAGTTCCTTTGGCATGAGTGGCACTAATGTGCATCTGATTATAGAGGAAGCACCAGTAGAAAGTCAAGAGTCAAAAAGCCAGGACGGTGAATCCAGCACTGTAAATACAACGGAACGACCTATATATCTTCTAACTTTGTCAGCTAAAAGTGAGAAGGCGCTTCAGCAAGTCATACGAAGTTATCAAGAGTTTCTGTTAAATCATCCCGAGGTACCTCTGGCAGATGTATGCTTTACAGCAAATACGGGGCGATCACATTTTGCCCACCGCCTCGCTGTAGTAGCACGAACAACCTCAGAGTTGGGCGAAAAGTTGAGCGTGATAGCTGCTGGTAATGAAACTGTTGGACTAGTAAGCGGAGAAGTATCAAGAAAACGTCCGAAAATAGCGTTTTTATTCACGGGTCAGGGTTCCCAGTATATCAATATGGGACGTGAACTCTACAACACTCACCCCATTTTCCGTCAAACATTGGATCAGTGCGATGAAATTCTTCGCCCATTTTTAGAGCATTCACTGTTAGAAGTCCTCTATCCTCCTCAGGTAGGCGAGCTGGGGAGCTGGGGATCTGTTGAAAATTCTCCCTCATCCGTGCCTATTGATCAAACCGCCTATACCCAACCTGCGCTGTTTGCTTTTGAATATGCTTTGTATCAACTATGGAAATCTTGGGGCATTCAACCAGATGTGGTGATGGGCCATAGTGTCGGGGAATATATAGCGGCAACTGTAGCAGGAATTTTTAGTTTGGAAGATGGACTCAAACTTATCGCCCATCGAGGACGGTTGATGCAGCAACTGCCACCGGGAGGCGAGATGGTTTCGCTGATAGCTTCCGAAGAGGAAGTACGGCAAATTATAGCACCATTACAAGACAAAGTGGCAATTGCTGCCATTAATGGTCCGGAAAGTGTGGTAATCTCGGGAGCTAGCGAAGACATTAATACTATTTGCCACAAGTTAGAAGCGCAGGGAATCAAGACGAAGCTTTTGCAAGTATCCCATGCCTTCCATTCCCCACTGATGACACCAATGTTGAAGGAGTTTGAGCAAGTCGCCAATCATGTCACCTACAAACGGCCTCAGATTCCACTAGTATCTAATGTTACTGGACAACTAGCTGATGCTCAGATTACCACACCAGAATACTGGGTAAATCATGTGCGCCAAACGGTACGGTTTGCCACTGGTATGCAGACATTATATCAGCAAGGGTGTGAGATGTTCTTAGAGATTGGAGCCAAGCCGATTTTGTTGAGCATGGGTCATCAGTGCTTACCAGAGAATGAGTGTTTGTGGCTACCTTCTTTGCGTACAGGAATACCAGAATGGCAACAACTGCTTTCTAGCTTGAGTCAATTATACGTTCAGGGAGTCAAGGTTGATTGGTTAGGGTTTGAGGGAGATTATCCGCATGCGAAAGTTGTACTACCGACTTATCCGTTTCAAAGACAGCGCTATTGGATTCAACAAGTAGAACAAACAATGAATGAAAAAGACTTGACTGTAAATGGCAACAAACCAAAGTCAAAGTTAGATGCGACTCCCACACCTAGCAGACGAGAAGAAATTTTAGCTACATTACAAGCCGTAGTCGGAAATTCACTGCAAGTTTCCCCATCAGATGTTAACATTCATGCTCCTTTTCTGGAAATGGGTGCAGATTCTATTATTCTCGTTGACGCCGTGCGTCAGATTGAAAACACCTATGACATCAAAATTGCAATTCGTCAGTTATTTGAAGATTTGACAACTATTTATACATTAGCTACGTACATAGACCAAAATTTATCCTCACAATGGGTTGAGCGATCGCCCCAACGACCTAATTTAAACGTACAACCACAGCAGCCAGAGCAACTCACCTCTGCTGACTCGAACCTTCATAGTAAACAGGATTCTGAATGCAAAGGAACAATATCGTCTGAGACAACCTTAGAACGAATTATGACGCAGCAGATCCAAGCTATGTCTCAGTTAATGTCTCAGCAATTAGAGGTTTTGCACGGCAACGGTTCGACTTCAAAAAGTTCATTGTCTTCCCATGAACAGTTTCAATCCACTCCAGCTATAACGCCTGCTGTTGCACAAAAAAAAGAGCAACACAACCAAATCTCTGAACCAACACCTTCTGCGACTCCAGCCAAGCCGGAGCTAAAGCAAACGTCACCTCAGGTATTTTCACCTCTTTCTTCTCCAGACGCAGATATCCAAGCAAATGTACTCAGCCTACGACAACAGCACCATATAGAAATACTGAGCGATAATTATAACAAGCGCCATCCAAAATCAAAACAGCTTGCACAAAGCTATCGTCCGGTACTAGCTGATAGCAGAGCTACAGCTGGGTTTCGTCTCTCCATTAAGGAGATGGTCTATCCTATCGCTGGAGAGCGAGCGGAAGGTTCCAGATTTTGGGATGTGGACGGGAATGAGTATGTAGATATCACTATGGGATTCGGGGTGCTTCTTTTTGGACATGATCCAGAGTTCGTTACTGAAGCTGTTGAAAAGCACTATCAACAAGGTTTAAAAATTGGTCCACAGTCTAAGTTAGCAGGAGAAGTTGCCCAGTTAATCTGCGAATTGACTGGTATGGAGCGTGTTACTTTCTGTAATTCAGGTACAGAGGCAGTGATGACAGCCCTACGTCTAGCACGCTCAGCGACAGGTCGTAGTAAAATTGCTTTATTTGCTGGTTCCTATCACGGTCAGTTTGATGGAATCTTAGCCACAGCGTTAGAGGGTAAGATTACAGCTGTACCCCTGGCTTCAGGAGTATCTCAGAACTTTGTTGAAAATGTTTTAGTACTGGATTATGGAAATCCAAAATCCATTGAGATTTTGCAAGTCCATGCTCAAGAATTAGCTGCTGTATTGGTTGAGCCTGTGCAGAGTCGGCGACCGGATTTACAGCCCAAAGAGTTTTTACAGCAGTTAAGGCAATTGACTCAAGCATCAGGAACAGCACTGATTTTTGATGAAGTTCTCACAGGTTTTCGGATACATTCAGGTGGGGCACAAACATGGTTTGGGATTAAAGCAGATATCGTCACCTATGGAAAAATTATCGGCGGTGGGACTCCAATAGGGGTGGTTGCTGGAAAAGCCACTTATCTGAACGGTATTGATGGTGGTTTGTGGAACTATGGAGATGCTTCGTATCCACAAGCAGAAAAGATATTTTTTGCCGGAACCTTCAATAAAAATCACACAGGGATGGTTGCGGCATTAGCGGTGCTTCAGCATCTCAAGAAACAAGGCCCTTCACTTCAGCAGCAGTTAAATCAGCGCACATCGCAGTTAGCCCAAACACTCAACTCTTACTTTGAAAAAGAAGATGTGCCCATTCGCATTGTGCATTTTGGTTCGCTGTTTCGTTTTGCTTTCTCAGGAAATCTAGATTTATTTTTTTATCATTTGATTGACAAAGGTGTTTATATCTGGGAAGGGCGTAACTGTTTTCTTTCTACAGCACATACAGATGCGGATATAGATTATGTTATCCAAGCAGTTAAGGATAGTGTCGAGGAACTGCGGAATGGTGGTTTTTTCCAGTCAAGTTTAAGCGAGTTACGAACAACTGATTTGACAACAGTCCTTGCGGATAAAAACTTGACGCCATCTGCCTTGTTCTCAAATACCCAACAAACAATTGATGCACAAGCCAGTGAGGAATTGACAGATCACAGGGGGAGTGGAGATGAGAGTCGTCTCAGAGATTATATGCCTAGCCCCTCAGAGATTGGCGATCGCCTCCTGTCGGAGTTCACTCAAGCAACTTGCCAGCAAAAGATAAAAGTTTATGGAGACGCCGTAACCCAGTTAGAAGCCTTAAGCATCACTTATGTTTTGAGAGCATTCCAGCAAATGGGATGGGAATTTCAACCGGGGCGGCGCTTCTCTACAAAATTTATTGTCGAGCAATTGGGCATCATTGAGCAGCACCAACGGTTGTTCTTGCGCTTACTGGAGATGCTGGCAGAAGAAAAAGTGCTACATCAAGTCGATGACTATTGGGAAGTCAATCAGGTAATAGAGATTCAAAATATACAAGCACAAGAAATTGCATATTTGGCTCAATACCCAGAAGTAGAAGCAGAACTGACTTTACTCCAGCGTTGTGGTCAAAAACTCGCAGAAGTTTTACAGGGAAAGTGCCACCCATTGGAGTTATTGTTCCCAAAGGGTAATACTACCACCCTAACCAAACTATATCAGGATTCACCAGGATCTCAAGTGATGAACACCTTGGTGCAAAAGGCAGTTTCTGGAGTACTAGAGTGTATACCACAGGAATGCAAGGTGCGAATTCTGGAAATTGGCGGCGGAACTGGGGGAACAACGTCCTATATTCTGCCTCACCTGCTAAACCATCAGGCAGAATACTTATTTACTGATATTTCTCCTGTACTCATTTCCAAAGCTCAAAAGAAATTTAGCGATTATCCATTTGTCTGCTGTCAGATTTTAGACATCGAGCAAGATCCTAAAACACAGACAAATGATTTTCGTCAGTACGATTTGATCATAGCGGCTAATGTGTTGCATGCTACCAAAAATTTGCGTCAAACATTAAAACATTTACAGCAGTTGTTAGTTCCTGGCGGGCTGCTAGTACTGTTAGAAGTCACCGTTCGCCAACGCTGGTTAGATTTGACATTTGGGTTGACAGAAGGTTGGTGGAAGTTTACTGATCTGGATTTGAGATTATCCTCCCCTTTGCTTTCTCCTTACCAATGGCAGGATCTGTTAAAAGAAAGTCAATTTAAAGAAGTGGTGACTATTCCCAATAACCAGGAGAAAGTAGGAATTCTATCTACACAAACTGTCGTTATAGCGTCGGGTGCATCCGACGAAGTCCCTCTCACTGAAGCTCAAAAGCAACTCTGGATATTATCTCAGTTGGGAGAAGATAGCTCAGTTGCTTACAACGAATCTGTCACGCTGCAATTACGGGGTTCGTTGAATACAACGGCAATGAGCAAGGCGGTACAGAAACTAGTTGACCGCCACGAGGCACTGCGAACAAAAATCAGCCCTAAGGGGGATGTACAAGAGATATTACCTACTTTCAAAGTCGATTGTCCTGTATTGCATTTCCGTTGTGTAGAGGGTGATACCGACGACGAGCTGTGCTCACGCCAGACTCAAGTCGCTGAGTGGCTCGACCAAGAAAGCCGAAAACCTTTTGATCTGACTCACGGTTCTCTAATCCGTGTGCATCTCCTCAAATTAGAGCCAGAACTTTATTTATTGGTTTTGACTGCCCATCACATTGTGATCGATGGCTGGTCGATAAAAGTTATTCTCCGAGAATTAGGGGCTTTGTATTCAGCTGAGTCTCAAGGAATGAGTTGCCAGATCAAACCCCCAAAACAATTTCGGGAATACATAGAGTGGCAAAATAAGCATTGCCAGAGACAGGAAATGAAAACTCACCAATCCTACTGGTTAGAGAAATTGACTGTACCCCCTGTATTAGATTTACCTGCTGACCGCACTCGCCCAATTATCAAAACTTATCACGCCAGTCGGAAAACCATCAAGCTTGATGCTCAAGTCACCAAAAACCTTAAACTATTCAGTCAGCAACAGGGTTGCACTCTGCTAATGACTCTGCTTTCAGTTTACATGACGTTAATTCATCGACTGACAGGACAGGACGACATTATCGTGGGGGTTCCTACATCTGGGCGATCGCTCTTAGAAAGTGAGGGAATGGTTGGTTACTGTGCTCATTTCTTACCGATACGTAGTGACTTGGTAGGTAATCCTACGTTTATAGAATATCTCCAACAGATGCGGGGTAATTTATTAGAAGCTTACGAACACCAAGATTACCCGTTTGCCCAATTGCTAAATCAATTAAACCTACCAAGGGATACCAGTCGCTCTCCCTTAGTTGATGTGAGCTTCAATTTAGATGTGCCTATGGCTCTGTCACAAATATTCCCACTGGAGACTAGCTTATTCCCTCAAGTCATTAACTTTAGGGATGGGGATCTCCATTTAAATGTGGTAGACAGAGAGGGTGAATTATTGGTGGATTGTGATTATAACACCGACTTGTTCGATGCAGACACTATTGAGCGATGGCTGAATCATTTCCAGACTTTGTTACAAGCAATTATCACTCAGCCAAAACAACATCTCAAAGAACTACCTCTACTTACTGCTGCTCAACGGCATCAGTTATTAGTAGAGTGGAATGATACTCAAGCTGAGTATCCCTTTGATAAGTGTGTCCATCAGTTGTTTGAGTTACAAGTTGCGCTCACCCCCGATGCAGTGGCAGTAGTGTTTGTAGATGAGCAACTTACCTACCGCGAGTTGAATAGTCGTGCTAATCAATTGGCGCATTACTTGCAAACTTTGGGTGTGGGAGCAGATGTGCTGGTAGGGTTATGTGTGGAACGTTCACTGTTAATGGTAGTAGGATTGTTGGGAATTATCAAAGCAGGTGGGGCTTATGTGCCACTTGATCCTGACTATCCCCAAGAGCGTTTGAACTTTATGCTTGAAGATGCTCAAGTTCAAGTGCTGCTGACTCAACAGCCACTCCTTGAAAGACTACCTGAGCATCATACACCGCTTGTCTGTTTGGACACTGATTGGCAACTTATTTCCCAGTCGAGTGATCAAAACTTGGTTAATAGTACCACCCCAAATAATTTAGCCTATGTAATTTATACTTCAGGTTCGACAGGTCAGCCTAAGGGAGTAATGATTCAACATCAGTCTCTAGTGAATATTACGCAGACCGTAATTGTTGAATATGGGTTAAGCAATTGCGATTACTCACTACAGTTTTCCTCTATTAGTTTTGATGTGGCGGCAGCAGAAATCTATCCTTACCTGAGTTGCGGAGCAACCATAGTGCTGCGAACCGAGCAAATGTTGAGTTCTGTACAGATGTTTATCAAAAAATGCCGGGATTGGGACTTAACAGTCTTAGACTTGCCAACAGCATACTGGTATCAGATAACTACTGAATTAGCCAGTACCAATGTGCTGTTACCCGATTCCATCCGGTTGGTAACTATTGGTGGAGAGCGTCTGCTTAACCAACAATTAAAAATCTGGCAGCAACATATAGGTGAGTATCCTCAGCTAATAGACGCATATGGTCCAACTGAAACAACTATAGCCGCAACACTATGCAGATTGCCGGGTTCCGTCATAACAGAAGTTGATGAGCAAAAGATATCAATTGGACACCGCATTCATAATACTCAAATATACATACTAGACCAATATCTACAACCAGTTCCTATAGGTGTAGCCGGAGAACTGCACATCGGTGGTGCGGGTTTGGCACGAGGCTATCTCAACCGCCCAGAATTGACACAAGAAAAATTTATCCCTAACCCCTTTAAAGGGAGCAGGGAGCAGGGAGCGGGGAGCAGGGGGAAAACAGAAAACCAATCCTTTAATTCCGAGCGACTTTACAAAACAGGAGATTTAGCACGATATTTGCCCGATGGCAACATTGAGTATCTAGGACGCATTGACAACCAAGTCAAAATTCGCGGCTTCCGCATTGAGTTAGGAGAAATTGAAGCAGTACTAAATCAACATAGCGATGTGCAAACATCTTGTGCGATCGCCTGTAAAGACACGACCGGGGATAAACGCTTAATCGCTTACGTGGTACCATATCAACAGCACACACCGACAAACCGTGAACTTCGCCAGTACCTCTCCAGTCAGCTGCCTCTTTACATGGTACCAAATGCTTTTGTGGTACTAGAAACTTTGCCACTAACATCAAACGGCAAGGTAGATTACCGCTCCCTTCCAGCAGCAGATTTAGATACTGAACTTATAGACGAATTTGTTGCCCCACGCACATCAATCGAGAAAACGCTGGCGTTAGTTTGGGCTGAGGTGCTCAGAGTAGAGCAAGTGGGCATTTACGATAATTTCTTTGAACTTGGTGGACATTCTCTGCAAGCGACACAAGTCATTTCTCGCTTGCAGGAAGCTTTCCAGATTTCGTTGCCATTGCGTTATCTATTTAAATCACCTACGGTTGCCCAGTTAAGTGATGTGATCTCAGATGAACTGCACACTGATTCATATCAGGCAATTCCAGCGATTGTACCCGTCCCGAGAGAGAACAATCTACCCTTGTCATGGGCGCAGGAGCGCCTGTGGTTTCTTCATCACTTGGAAGGCGAAAGTGGTGCCTACACAATGTCTTGTGCCGTACGTTTAGTAGGAAATTTGAATGTCAAAGCATTGGAACAAGCACTCCAAGAAATAGTGCGCCGACATGAAGTTCTTCGTACTCGCTTTGAGATCAAGGCTAATCTGCCAGTACAAGCGATCGCTCCACACATGACCATAAAATTGCCAGTGGTCGATCTACAACCTCTAGCATATCCTGAGGAGAAAGTCAAGCAACTGGTAATAAAAGAAGCCAATAAACCATTCGATCTGACCAATGGTTCTGTACTGCGAGTCATGCTTTGGCGAGTTTCTCAAGACGAATATATATTGCTGTTAGCGATTCATCATATTGCTGCTGATGGTTGGTCAATAGGTGTTTTGATCCGCGAATTGTCTGCCCATTATCGATCTATTACGACAAATAGTTCTGTTCTGTTACCAGAATTGTCTGTGCAGTATACCGACTTCACCGTCTGGCAGCGCCAGTGGCTAACTAGTAACGTTCTGGAGCGTCAGTTAAGTTATTGGAAGCAACACTTAGCAGGAGCGCCACCTCTATTAGAACTGCCTACAGACCGTTCTCGCCCATCTGTACAGACTTTTCAAGGAGGTATAGAGCGATTTCAACTCGATAGCAAGCTAACTTCTGGGATCAAACAGCTCAGCAAAAAATCAGGAGCTACTTTGTTTATGACACTCCTGGCAGGTTTTGTGGCGTTACTTTCTCGCTACAGTGGACAAACAGATCTTGTCGTCGGCTCTCCTATTGCTAATCGCAATCGTCAAGAAATAGAACCATTGATTGGATTCTTTGTCAATACTCTGGCACTAAGATTCGATCTGTCCCAAGAACCAACCTTTCAAGCCTTACTGGCACAAGTGCAGCAAATCACTCTAGATGCCTACGAACACCAGGATTTGCCCTTTGAGATGTTAGTTGAAGAGTTGCAACCCGAGCGAAAGTTGAATCGCAATCCACTTGTTCAGGTGGTGTTTGCTCTGCAAAACGCTCCAAGCTTCCCTTGGGATTTGCCTGGTTTAAGCGTAGAGCAACTGTCTTGGCATCTGGAGGCGGTTCGGGTTGACTTAGAAGTACACTTCTGGGAAACTCCAGAAGGACTCAACGGCTTTTGCTGTTACAGCAGCGATTTATTTGATGCGGCAACAATTGTCCGCATGATGCAGCATTTTCAGACTTTGCTAGAGGCGATTGTCGCGAATCCAGAACAACCAGTCAATCAATTACCCCTACTCACAACAGCCCAAAAGCAGCAATTGTTGATGGAGTGGAACGCGACTAAAACGGATTATCCGAGTTCTCAATGTATCCATCAACTGTTTGAAGCTCAAGTGGTACGGACTCCTGATGCAGTAGCAGTAGTCTTTGGAGAGCAACAACTCACATATCAGGAGTTGAATGCACAGGCAAATCAATTAGCACATTATTTGCAAAAATTGGGTGTGAAACCAGAAACGCTTTTAGGCATCTGTGTTGAACGCTCTGTGTCCGCAATCGTAGGATTATTAGGAATTCTCAAAGCGGGTGGTGCTTATGTGCCTCTAGATCCAAAGTACCCCCCTGAGCGCATAGCTTATATGTTGAGTGATTCTCAGGTGCAGGTGCTGCTGACGCAGTCTAAGTTAATGGACAAATTGCCCAAACATAACGCACAGGTGGTTTGTTTAGATAAAGACTGGGGAGTTATTGAAGAGAAGAGTAAAGAAAACCCGGTTAGTGGTGCTCAGCCCAATAATTTAGCTTATGTAATTTATACCTCCGGTTCTACAGGGAAACCTAAAGGGGTTTTAGTCGCTCACCAGGGATTATGCAGTTTAGCCTCAGCACAAAATAAGCTCTTTGATGTGCAGCCAGACAGTCGCATTCTTCAGTTCGCTTCTTTAAGCTTCGATGCTTCAATCTGGGAAATTGTTATGGCTGTTTGTTCGGGAGCAACACTTGTTTTGGGAACGGCAGAATCATTACTTCCGGGTAAAGATTTAATGCAGATACTGCATGCCCAGTCCATTACTCACGTTACACTTCCTCCCTCAGCACTGGCAGTTATGCCTACAGGTAAATTACCAGCCTTACAGAATATCGTTGTGGCTGGAGAAGCCATATCAGCCGATCTGGTGGGGCAATGGTCTAGAAACCGACGCTTGTTTAACGCCTATGGACCGACTGAATCCACTGTCTGTGCGACCGTAGCTTTTTGTAACGACGGCAGCCAGAAACCACCTATTGGTCGCCCTATTGCTAACACACAGATATACATTTTAGATCCAAATTGTCAACCAACTCCCATCGGTGTTCCCGGCGAACTATACATCGGTGGTATTGGTTTGGCTCGTGGCTATATGAACCACCCTGACTTAACTGCAGAGAAATTTATTCGCCATCCCTTCAGTTCCGAGCCTGATGATCGCATTTATAAAACTGGAGATAAAGCTCGTTACCTAAGTGATGGGAATATTGAGTTTCTCGGGCGGATAGATCATCAAGTGAAGGTTCGCGGTTTTCGCATCGAAACAGGAGAAGTTGAAGCAGTTTTGAGTCAACACCCCTTGGTGCGGGAGAGTGTTGTCGTAGCAAGAGAAGATATCCCCGGAGATCAACGTTTAGTGGCTTATTTAGTGCCGGAACTCAAAAGCGATGCATTATCCGAGCAGGTTTACCAATGGGAGAATGAGTACGTTTCGGATTGGCAAACGCTTTATGAACAAGCCTATAGTCAGTCTCAAGCATATACAGATGACCTAACGTTCAATATTGCTGGTTGGAACAGTTCGTACACCAAGCAACCTATCCCAACTCAAGAGATGCAAGAGTGGGTTGATAGTACGGTGACGCGAATTCTGGCTGTGTTCCCGAAGCGGGTGTTAGAAATTGGTTGTGGCACGGGGTTATTATTATCTCGCGTTGCCGGTCACTGTCAACAGTATTGGGGAACCGATTATTCCAAAGCAGCCTTAAAGTATGTTGAGCAGCTCTGCCACGCAGTTGATAGTTTAGGACATGTTCGGTTGCTGCATAAAACGGCGGATAACTTTGAAGGTATCCCCACCGAATTTGACACTGTGATTTTGAACTCAGTTATACAGTATTTCCCCAGTGTTGAGTATCTGTTGCAAGTTTTAGAAGGAGTCATAGCGACGATTGACGAGCAGGGTACTATTTTCGTGGGTGATGTCCGAAGCTTACCGTTACTGGAGCCATACCATGCAGCTGTGCAGTTGTCCCAAGTCCCTGAGTCCAAAAGTGTTGAGCAATGGCAGCAGCAGGTACACCAAAGTATAGACGGGGAAGAAGAATTAGTCATCGACCCCAGCTTTTTCATCGCTCTAACGCAACGCTTTCCCCAGATTACTTGGGTGGAGATTCAACCCAAACGCGGTTGCTTTCAAAATGAGTTAACTCAATTTCGCTATGATGTCACGATCTATATCAATACTAATGTCCAAACAAGGGTAGTTCCTTGGTTAAACTGGCAACTTGACAAACTTTCATTCTCACAAATTCAAAACCAGTTGCTTCAAGAGCAGCCAGAACTTTTGGGAATTAGGCGCGTACCAAATGAACGGGTACAGCAAGCACTACAGATTTGGGAATGGTTGGAACATCCCCCTGATGTCGAGACAGTAAGCCAACTGCGGCAACTGATAGCACAACAGTCAGCAGGTGGGATAAATCCAGAGCAGTTTTGGGAACTGGGGGAGCATCTAGGCTACACTGTTCACCTAAGTTGGTGGGAGAGTAGTCAAGATGGTTGCTTTGATGTGGTGTTTTGCCGTACCAGTTCGACGCCCACGTCTGATACTCAGCAAGTGGGTGCCTACACCTTCTGGGATAAAGAGACAGTCACGGACATTCCCTGGAGTGATTACACTAACAATCCTTTGCAGGGTAAGTTAGTCCGGAAGTTAGTCCCTCAAGTGCGCGAGTTGCTCCTTCTCAAGCTACCCAATTACATGGTGCCTCAAGCTTTTGTCCTCCTGAATGATTTACCCTTGACACCCAATGGCAAGGTGGATCGCCGCTCCCTCCCAACATCTGATACAGCTACCAGAAATCTCTCAACTGGCTTTGTTTTACCTCGCACTCCCATTGAAGCTCAACTGGCTCAAATCTGGAGTGAAGTTTTAGGATTAGAACGAATTGGAGTCAAGGACAACTTCTTTGAGATCGGTGGGCATTCTCTGCTAGCCACCCAAGTTATATCACGTATAAACTCAGCTTTTGAACTTGATTTACCCATACAGGTGATATTTGAGTCTCCTACAGTAACTGGTATAGCTGTATACATGGAAGTTATGGATTGGGCAGTCAAAGATTTAACAGATACAGAAGTCAGTAGCGAAGTAGTGGAGTTTTAAAAATGACCAACAGCACCGTCGAATTCCTTCGTCACTTGAGCAACTTAAGTATTAACCTAGAGACTGATGGTGAACGCTTGCGCTGCCACGCACCTGAAGGTGTGTTAAATCCAATCCTGCGACAGGAAATAGCTGGACGCAAAACAGAAATTATTCTTTTATTACAACAGGCAAAGCAAGTTAAAGCTTCTAATAATCATTTGCCTATTCAACCCTGGGCAAGAGACGGCGATCTGCCACTATCTTTTGCTCAACAGCAACTCTGGTTTTTGCAACAGTTGCTACCCGATAATCATCTTAGCAACATGCTACTGCTTTTGCGGCTATGCGGACCGCTAAATATACCTGCATTTGAGAAGAGCCTCAGTGAAATCACGAGCCGTCACGAGATCTTAAGAACCATTTTTCCCACGGTAGACGGTAAACCTGTCCAGTTTATTGTTCCCCCTTCGACTTTAACTCTGCCAGTCTATGACTGGCAAGAGTTGTCAGTTCAAAAGCAAATTGACCAGATTCAACAAATAGCGAGTGCTGAAGCTTCCAAGCCCTTCGATTTGGCTGTTGGACCTTTAGTAAAATTCACCCTAATTCAACTGAGTGGACAAGAGTTTATATTCATGTTGAAGATACATCATATCATCTACGATGGCTGGTCTTCTAACATCTTCGTCCGTGAGTTATCTCAACTCTATGAAGCTTTCACTCAAGGATTACCTTACCCTCTAGCTAAACTACCTATCCAGTACGCCGACTTTGCGGTTTGGCAGAGACGGTGGTTGCAAGGGGATGTACTGCAAACCAAACTGACTTACTGGCAACAAAAACTGGCAAACGTACCAGCTTTATTGTCGTTACCTACAGACCAACCCAGAACTGCTGTACAAACTTTCCAAGGCGCAACTCAAGAGTTTATACTCTCAAAAGAGCTAACTCTTCTACTTTTACAATTGAGTCAAAAAGAAAGTGTTACCTTGTTTATGACGCTGTTAGCAGCATTCCAAACATTGCTATGGCGCTATAGTGGGCAAGATGATATTTGTGTAGGTACACCGATCGCCAATCGCAACCGTGCAGAGACTGAAGGACTAATTGGTTTTTTTGTCAATAGCCTTGTGTTACATACTTACTTGGGAGATAACCCGAGTTTTAGGCAGTTACTAACGCAGGTACGAGAAGTATGCTTGGGTGCATATGCTCATCAAGATTTACCTTTTGAATTGTTAGTGGAGGCATTGCAGCCAGAACGGAATCTTAGTTATCATCCCATTTTCCAAGTGTGGTTTAATCTACTTAACTTGGGAGACAATCAATTAGAACTGTCTGGATTATCTGTAGAACCTATATCAATTCCCACCGAAGAAGCTTCCAAGTTTGACTTAAGTTTATATATTACAGAACGAGAAGAAGGAATCAAACTGGAATTAATCTATAATACTGACCTATTTTCTTCGGAAAGAATAATGGAAATGCTGCAACAATTCCATTGTTTGTTAAGTCAAATTGTTACTGCTCCGGATAGTGCGATCGCTTCCTATTCTCTTGTGACACCAGAAGCCCGCTCTCTACTGCCAGATCCAAGAACAGTTTTGCCAGAACCGCAATACGAATTAGTGACAACAACGTTTACCTCTTGGGTAAACAGCACCCCAGATAGATCAGCATTGTGTCAAGAATCTTGCACTTGGAGCTATGGGCAATTAGGCAAAATAGCTCATGCTTTAGCACAGGTGATGTTGAGTCACGGAATCGAGCGGGGAGATGTCGTGGCTGTGTATGGAACACAAAGCTTGGGGCTGATTGCCAGTGCGATCGCCGTTCTTTTAAGTGGGGGAGTGTTGCTGATGCTTGATTCCCAACTCAAGAGCGATACCTTCGGTGGGCTACGCCAACGCCAAAAGCTGATGCTCCAAGAAGCTAAAGCCAAATACATATTATACATCGATACTCAGCACTTAGAAGACCAAAAGATATGGCAGCCTTCAACTGTCATCTGTGTAAATTCAGACACAGGATTAGCCATCAATTCTCTCAAGGAAAGCAGTCGTACAATACCCCTGCCCGAAATATCTGCTGATGATGCAGCCTATATTTTCTTTACTTCTGGTACTACTGGCGTTCCTAAAGGAGTTCTGGGGTGCCACAAAGGAATAGCGCATTTTATCAACTGGCAGCGTCAGACATTTGGAATTGGGCTTGATCGCATTGCCCAATTAACAGGACTTTCCTTTGATGTCGTCTTGAGAGATATCTTCTTACCTTTAACCAGTGGTGCAACCTTGTGTTTGCCTGCGGAAGGGGAGAACTTAGAACCAACAAAAATTCTGCGTTACTTGGAACGCGAGCAGATTTCTGTTCTTCACACAGTTCCTTGCTTAGCGCAATCATGGTTAGCTAATATACCTTCAGAAGTCTCTCTAAGTAATTTACGCTGGTTATTTTTGGCCGGAGAACCTCTGAAGCAAACACTTGTACAACAGTGGCGGTATAGTTTACCACAAGCAGGTGAAATTGTCAATCTCTATGGTCCGACAGAGACAACTTTGGCAAAGTGTTATTATCAAGTACCTAGCGAGCCTACAGTTGGGGTACAGCCAGTGGGATGGCCACTTCCGGAAACTCAAGCACTAGTTTTCAACCAAAATCACCAACTGTGTGGCATTGGTGAACTGGGCGAGATTGTTTTGCGGACACCATTCCGCAGTTTGGGCTACATTAACGCCCCAGAAGAAAAGCGTTCTCGATTTGTCAAAAACCCCTTTCAAAATGACGACCAGGATTTACTGTACTATACAGGCGATCGCGGTCGCTATCGTCTTGATGGCTCTCTAGAAATTCTCGGTCGCCAAGATCATCAAGTCAAGATCCGTGGGATACGCATTGAGCTTGGGGAAATTGAGACAGTATTAGCACAACACCCATCTGTACATCAGACTGTAGTCATTGCCTGTGAAGATGCTTTTGGCGATCAACGCTTAGTGGCTTACGTGATCTTGAATCAGAATTCAGCACCCACCGTTAGTGAGATCCGGCGCTTTCTCTCCACTAAGCTACCACAGTACATGGTACCTTTAAGTTTTGTATTCTTAGAAAGCTTGCCACTAACACCTAACGGCAAGATAGACCGTCGTGCCCTGAAAAACCCTGATTTAGCTCAGGAACTATCAGAAAAATATGTAGCTCCACGTAGCCCAATCGAAGAAATACTAGCACTAATTTGGGCTGATGTCCTCAAACTAGAACTTGTAGGCATACATGATAACTTCTTTGAACTTGGGGGACACTCGCTACTAGCAACCCAACTTATCTCCCGCATCCGCAACAACTTGAAAGTAGAACTACCATTGCGAAGTTTATTTGCAGCCGCCACAGTTGCCGAATTGGCAAAAGAGATTCACTACTCTCAGCAACAAAACTTAAAACTTTCTGCACCACCCGTTTTACCAAGGGCAAAGAATGCACAACTACCACTGTCATTTGCCCAAACTCGGCTGTGGTTTTTAGACCAGTTAGAGCCAAACAGTTCCTTCTACAATATTCCTGTGGCTTTGCGATTGCAAGGAACTCTCCAAGTCCCAGCGCTACAACAAAGCTTAATTGAAATTATTGCTCGCCACGAAGTCTTACGCACCAACTTCATCATAGTTGAAGGACAACCAACTCAAATCATTCAAACGGCTACGACTTGGACAGTCTCAGTAGTTGACTTGAAGCATCTGCCAACAACCGAGCAAGAAATCGTAACACAGCAATTAGCGCAACAACAAGCTATTCAACCTTTTGATCTAGCAAATCAAGCATTAGTCAGAGCAAAATTAGTCGTGCTGTCCGAAACAGAACACAGATTATTTGTGTGTATGCATCACATTGTCAGTGATGCTTGGTCAATAGGTGTATTTGTGCAGGAATTGGCAGCCCTATACAATGCTTATTCTCAAGGTTTGCCTTCTCTACGAGACGCTACGCAAACACCTTTAACACCATTGCCAATTCAGTATGCAGATTTCGCCATCTGGCAAAGACACTGGTTGCAAGGGGAAGTACTGCAAACCCAATTGAGTTACTGGCAAAAACAACTGGCAAACACACCCGCGTTGTTGTCCCTACCCACAGATCGACCTCGAAGAGCAGTGCAAACATTCAACGGATCATCTCAACAGTTTGCGCTCTCAGTTGAGCTAACTAATAGACATCTCCGAAATAGTAATATTTCGTGGTAAAAGAATATAAAGGGTGTTTTT
>JAQYWN010000493.1 GCA_029379265.1 Rhizonema sp. NSF051 | reverse complement strand
ACTTGTAAACTCACTACTGCTGGGTCATTTTGTCATGCGTTAGTCTAAACTCCAGTTATATGGGAACTCACTAAAAGCTGAAGCCAGAAAAGCTTTAGCTGGTGCAATTTCCAGAATACGACGATTTCCACCGGCATCAATTCTCACGCATTGCCAATATTTTGCTTTAGTCATTAACTTTGGATAAATGACTTGTGACACAATTCAATTATTATTTTCCTCCTGTGAGTTCATTATATTAAGTCCTCTCTGGATAATCACTTATAATGCCTCCCCGATCCCTCCTCACCTGCTTTGGCGTAAACCACAAGCTGGGTGGGGTTCAGTCAGAATTACAGCAATTTAACCATAGTCGTAGGGGCTTTCCCGCTTTATTAAGGCTGTTAGCCCTGACAAATAGTGTGATTCATAGAGAGTGAAAACCGCTGTAAGGTTAATTTACAGAACGTGATATCAGTTTTTAAATCTAGACTAATTGAGCTTATGCAGTTTTGCTAAATATTAAGTTGAGAATTAGGATGTGGTAGATTTTTCCACATATGGAATTAATACCCAATAAATGTATCCAATTGCGTTAAATGCACAATTATAGTAAGGCGATGTCTGACAACAAGCCCCTGACGCGTCTACGCGTAGCAAATAAATCGGAAACAGCGTACTGCTTACCCAAAGTTTTAATAAACAAATAACTACTGCCATTTACCATCATGCTATAAAGCGGTTTCTCTGATTTTTGATTCGCTGCCATATATGCGCTTCGTTTGGGGAATTGCAAGCTCTAAAACAAAAGTCGTCTTTTTCGACTCAATCAGAACAATGTGCAATCTACCAACAAGCGATCGCAATTCCACAACAGAGAATCTTGCTCAATGGTGGTTTACACTACCTGGTAAAGTATATACTTTGAAGTCACAAAAAAAGGAGCGCTTATACAGATGACTAAGGGGAGGTTAGAAGCATTCAGTGACGGTGTAATCGCCATCATCATCACCATCATGGTGCTAGAAATGAAGGTGCCGCATGGAGCGGATTTAGCCGCGTTGCGTCCGCTGATCCCAGTATTCCTGAGTTATATACTCAGTTATATTTATATTGGCATCTACTGGAACAACCACCATCATCTGCTACAGGCAGCTCGACACATTAATGGTCGCATCCTTTGGGCAAACTTGCATCTGCTGTTCTGGTTGTCCTTAGTACCCTTCGCCACTGGCTGGATGGGTGAGAACCACTTCGCTGCTACGCAAGTTGCCCTTTATGGTATAATAATGTTTTTTGCTGCGCTCGCTTACTTCATTCTTAGCCGTGTTCTAGTTGCTCACCATGGCTTGGATTCCGCTCTAGCAACTGCAATTGGTAAAGACTTCAAAGGCAAGGTATCGCTGTTATTCTATGCCCTGGCAATTCTACTTTCCTATGTGAACTCTTGGTTTGCTTCTTCTTTATACATTCTCGTCGCGATTATGTGGCTCATTCCTGATCGTCGCATTGAGAGGAATATAATTCCATGAAGAGCGCGATGTCTGGCGACAAGCCCTGACGCTCGGAGCGCCCTTGGGTCTCCCCGAGTGAGAAGACAAGGAAGATCGCTGCGAAAATCGGGTGACGCTCCTGACGCTCGTTCCGACGCTCGTTCCTCGCTACCGCTCCTTCGTCGCTAACGCGCTTCGCTACGCTAACACAGTCGCCTAAGGCGGGAAAACGCCTCATGCGCGCTGCTTCACCGCTCCCTTGTCTACGCACTGTTCAAACCTTGGATATCATCCTGTATGTACTACTAGTAGTCTGTCAAGTCAATGAAAGCCGGGTTAACAGCACCAAGAAAATCTCTTTCCCCCCCGGCTCCCGAAGCTTCCCCTGCCTCCCCTGCCTCCCAAAAGTGCATAAGTTGATAGTTCTAGCATTTATTTACAGGGGAAAGCACTGAACAATAACATAAGGGAGAGAAAAGTATGCCTGCACCTATCATTTTCTTGCATATTGGTAGTACAGGTAAAGACGTTGAAGTTGTACAAAGAATTTTAAAAAATCTTGGTTATAATGTAGCCATTGACGGGATCTTTGGTTTTAAAACTGAAGCTGCCGTCTGCCGCTTCCAAGCTACTCATAACTTAACAGTAGATGGAATTGTCGGCACTCTAACCTTCAGTACCTTACATGAGAATTGATTGTTAAAGCTAAAAAGTATAATGAGAACCTCTTCCACAATAAACTAGGAAGAAATTTTGCCCGGCTGTTCATTTTAAAATACTAAGGGCACAAAGAGTCAAGACACTGTTGGCTCTCCGTCCAAATAGAAATGTTGCGATTAATTATGCGTTTGTCAAAACCTCTATGTTGAAGTGAACGGCTTTCCTCGCCCCAACATCATTTCTCTTGATGTCTAATTTGTATAGTGCGTAAGTGCGTAAGTCCTAACAAATCTGAGTTGCGATCGAGTCGTATCAACATGAGTGGACATTGTTGTGAAAATGAGTTAAATAATCATGGACTTTGATTCGTACGCACTTTTCACACAATAAATCACCAACTAAACCTGAACTAAATCTGTTTTTTTTGCATACGAATCAAAAATGCAAACCCTGCAAAAACGTCAATCTGCCTTGGATGCCTTGAATACAGAACGATCACAGATCCAAAGCGAAGGTTGGTATTTGTAAGACAGCTGGTTAGTGCAAATGACAACGCCGACATGCAAGATCACCTCACGCGGATACTGAGCGAACATCTTCAAGTGGAAGCTGTTGCGGATGGAGTGGCGGCTTTACTGTTAAGTTGCCGTTGATAGCGCGTTGATCTTTAAAGCGGCCACTTTTCCCTCTAGTTATTAAGGAGAAGTAATCTTCTATTTCTAAATTTAGACCTTTGGCATAAACATGCTGCTTGAAATTGACAGGCGGAAAAATTTGTCTGCGGGTGATGACTGCCTCTGCCTTACCCATGAACAAAAAACCCGTTTTCTCGAGCGCAAAGTGAAAGCGAACTAAGATCGACTGTTGAGCCTTGAGGTTGAAGTAAATCAGCACATTACGGCATATGAGGATATCGATTTTGGACATGGGAGCATCCTGCGTCAAATCATGACAACAAAAGATGATCCGGCGGCGAAGTTCTGAGTGAAAGACATAACCCTCGTTGGTATATTGAAAGTATTTTTCTTGTAAAGCCGGAGGAATACCTGTAATTTCTGTCGCAGTGTATATGCCTTGCTGCGCTTGCCGAATGGCGGCTTGATCTGCATCGGTAGCAAAACACTTAACTCGCTTTAGGCAGGATTCGATTCCCAGTGCTTCTGCTAATAAGATCAGGCAACTATATATTTCTTGCCCAGTAGCACAACCCGCACTCCAAACTCGGATTGGTTCATCTGTTTGTTTGCTAGTGATGATTTTGGGGATGATCTCAGTTGCTAAATAATCCCAAGCATCGCGATCGCGAAAAAAACTAGTGACTTTAATCAGAACGTCGTTTAGTAGAGCTGGCAATTCATCTGGCTCGGAGTGCAAATACTGTTGATAGCTTTGATAGCTATTAATGTTGATGCAACGCATTCGGTACTGGAGCCGTCGCATCAAGCTAGAGCGTTTATAGCCCGTCAAGTCACAACCTCGGCTGTGCTTGAGGTAGTCTAATAACGCTTCCAATTCTAGGTTAGCTTCTGGCATATTGATAATGAGTATGGTTGTTTTTTTTGTAAACTCATGCCTATATAGTGCTCTCAGAAATTTTCTCTACCGATTCCGATACGTTGATACCTATTTGAGCAGACATTCCTGATGCTGTTAAACAAACCTGAGTTGCGGTCTCGCTATCAATATGAGTGAACATTTTTGTTATAATGAGTTAAATAATCATGAACTTTGATTCGTATGCATTTATTATAGAGAAAAACCAAGCTAATAACTCTGAGCTTTGAGCTAAATATTGTTTTTTTTTGCATACGAATCAAAAATGCACACCCTGAAAAAACTACAATCTGCCCTGGATGCCCTGAATACGGAACGCTCACAGGTACAGAGCGAAGGTTGGTATTTGCAAGACTGCTGGTTAGTGCAAGTTAAACCGGGAGGCACGGCCCGGACTAACCATTTATATTGGCAACTCAGAAGCCGCAGAGCGATCTTTAATGGGAAGAAGTTGAAACACTTGAAACAGAATGAAGTAGACGATTATAAAGCCGCGATCGCTCGTGGTCGGCAGTTAAAGCAGATTGATCGCCAGATTAACAAGTATAAGCTGCGACTTGAACAACTCACTCCCACAACTCACTCACCCGAAATCTCAACACCTCGTAAAACCCCGCAGCCCATTCCCCAGCTGACTACTGACAGTTTTGAGCAAACACTCTTATGCAGGACTGAAAGGAAAGATGAATTCACTGATTTAGCCGCACAAGAAAATCTCGTGAATGAAGTCATTGGCAAAAGTCAACAATTGAGAGCTTCACTGAGGCACTCACTCGCTCGCAGCGAAGCGTTAAAGGTGATCTATCTTGCCATCAAAAGCGATTCTACTGTTTCCCGAAAATACTGATACATTTGACTACCCAAAACATTGATCGCTGGACGAAAGTGGTTTTCGAGATAGACGCTCTGGTAAGAAGGACATGCCCCGGTTCGACCAACAGATGGTAATTGGGGCAACACAAATGCGACCTAGTACACAGCGGCGTAAATTCGGGTAGGTTGTAAATATGGACTATTATAGCCAGCAAGACATCTGTTAAAAAATATGACACCTAAACGCTCTTCAAAGAAATCTCAACCCAATGCTGATAGCGAAGCAGTGAGCGAAAAGCAGCAGGACAATCAAGATCAATTATTTCCTGTGGTTGGGATTGGAGCCTCTGCAGGTGGATTGCAAGCCTTTAGCCAATTGCTGAATTATTTACCATCCGATACGGAAATGGCGTTTGTAATCATTCAGCACATGTCTCCACAGCAGGAAAGCTTGTTGAGTGAGATTCTTTCCAGGTCAACCCAAATGCTTGTTCATGAGGTACAAGATGGTATGGCTGTAGCACCGAATCAGGTTTACGTGATTCCACCGAATGTCAGCATGACCATTACTCAAGGAGTGCTAAAGCTAACGCCTCGCTCAAGCGGAAGCAGGGTGTTTATGTCGGTTGATACTTTTCTGATTTCACTTGCTGAGGAGCAGGGGAACAAAGCGATCGGGGTGATTCTATCAGGTGGCGATTGCGACGGGGCAAAAGGAATAGAGGCAATCAAGGCAGTAGGTGGCGTTACCTTTGCTCAATCTGAAAACACGGCACAAGTCGATAGTATGCCGAACACGGCGATCGCTACCGGTCAAGTAGACTTCATCTTACCCCCAGACAAAATTGCTGAGCAGTTAGCACAGCTTAGACATCATCCATACCTTGCCAATCAGTCGGCAACAGAACTAGAGGCAGGCATATCTTCGCTTGGCAACGAGGATGCGATCTCTATTATCTTTAGTGCAATCCGAGCGGCTACAGGAGTTGACTTTACTTATTATAAACAAACGACCTTGAATCGACGGATTCAGCGGCGAATGTTTTTGTACAAGCTGGAAGAACTGGAGGATTATGCCCGTTATCTCCAGAACAATCCGACAGAAGTGATGGCGTTGTATCAAGATGTTTTGATTCACGTCACCAGTTTTTTCCGCGATCCCGAAAGCTTTGATGCCTTAAAAAGCAAGGTCTTTCCCATAATTGTTAAGGATAAATCGCCGGGGACACCCATCCGAATTTGGGTTGCAGGCTGTTCCACAGGTGAGGAAGCTTACTCCATTGCCATCTGCTTGCTAGAGTTTTTAGCTGATCGGGTTCCCCGGTTGCCAATTCAAATTTATGCGACAGACATTAGTGAAGCGGCAATCGAGCATGCCCGCAATGGGATCTACACGCTCAGTCAAGTGGGGAATGTCGCAGCTGAACGTTTACATCGGTTCTTTGTCCAAGTTGAGGGGGGATACCAGAATTATCGCTCGTGTCGTTTCAGATGTGCTTCTCCCCAGTCTCTGAGAGCGTGTAAAACAGGTTTCTCCAAACTTCTACCGTAATCCGTGAATGAATAATCTACTTTAGGAGGGACATCTGGATAAACTTTGCGATGCACAATCTCATCTTTTTCCAATTCTCGAAGCTGTTGAATCAGCATTTTTTCCGTAATCTCAGGCATTAATCGTTTGAGTTCACTAAACCTTCTGGCTCCATCTTTTAAGTGCCATAGGATCAAGATTTTCCACTTACCACCCAATATCTTTAGCGTCGCCTGTACAAATACAGTTTCTTCAGTCTGTTCTGCCATCTACGCCACCACACACCTCTATAAACACTAACAAAAAAGTAATTACTTTTAAAAAAATAAATACAAGTATAT
>JAQYWN010000492.1 GCA_029379265.1 Rhizonema sp. NSF051 | reverse complement strand
GCTTTTTTTTAATAAAAATAGTTACAAAAAACAAAACCTGAAAAACCCTATTTTCGCAAGCTTCGTACCTCGTTTGCTGATATGAAGTCAACATAGAAATGATCAATGTCGAGCCGTTGGTGATAAGAACAAGACGCAACGCCACTTCCATTCATGGAGATCGGCATTGCGTCTGTGTTTCATTGGGAGGTAGCAAAATTGATGCTGCTATCTAAATGTTGTTTTGGATTGCATACGACTTGGCATCTGTAAAGTGAATCCAAAATTTAGCGATCGCTACCTATTATGTAAAAAAATATTACATATTGTGATTTCAGTACAGGAGAAATAGACTCGGTAGCATTTTGAGCAAGAAACAGTTGAAAGCTGACTCAAGGGACGTCGAAGGTAAGACTCTTTCCCTTTGTGCCAGGATATGCAAAATTTATTGTGCAATGCCCTTATGTATGGTAAGAGCTATTGCACAATATTTTTGGTAAAGAAGTGGCTGGTATGTTTCACTCTTAGCTCTGTAGGTAAAGCAGATGCCTTACCTACGGTTGAAGAGGAACTTTTTTACAACTTCGTACCACACTCCGGACAGAAGTTATTGTTAGGTGGGTTTTTTGCAGCGCAGTTACTGCAATAGACTGGTTCTAGTGACTCTTTTTGCGGCTGGCGAGGCAAGCCAATCATTTGAGCGTTAGTCTTACCTGCTGGGATCATGGGGTAACAGTTTTCGTCTCTAGTTACATGTACGTTCAAGATAACCGGACCATTGTGTGCCAGCATTGTCGCGATCGCATCTTTTAACTGAGTGCGATCGCTAATCTCCATGCCCTTAAGTCCATAAGCCTTTGCCAACAACTCAATATCTGGCATTCCTACTTGCATATTTGAGCATGAGTACCGTTCGCCATAAAAGGCTTGCTGCCATTGCCGCACCATGCCCTGCCAGCCATTATTAATAATTACAGTCTTGACATTTATGCCATACTGTGCGAGCGTGCCCAATTCCTGCAAATTCATTTGGAAGCTGGCATCGCCACTGATACAAATAACTTCCTCATCAGGAAACGCTACTTTAGCGCCCATTGCCGCAGGCAAACCAAAACCCATCGTTCCCAAACCACCGCTAGAAATCCAGCGTCGGGGACCATTGTTTAGAAATTGTGCTGACCACATTTGATGTTGACCGACATCTGTAGTGTAGTAGGCGTGAGGTGCTTGGCTTGCGATTTCTACAATCACCTCTTGCGGCGAGATGCTGTCTGGTGGATGTGGTACAACTAGAGGATACTCTTCCTTCCAACGGTTGATCAGATTCAACCATTCTTGTGTTTGGTTGGGTGTTCCCTTGATACTTGCTTCCTGACATCGCTTTAACAACTCAGTTAAAACTTTCCGAACATCCCCGACAATCGGGACTTCTGGAATCCGGTTTTTGCCAACTTCTGCCGGATCGACATCAATGTGAATGACTTTTGCGTGACTGGCAAATTCATCCAACTTACTAGTGACGCGATCATCAAATCTGGCACCGACACAAATTAACAAGTCGCAATCAGTGACGGCAAAGTTGGCGTAAGCAGTACCGTGCATCCCCAACATTCCTACAGACAGAGGATGGTGTTCGTCAAAAGCACCGATTCCCATCAATGTTGTTGTGACGGGGATATTGAACAGTTCTGCGAGTTGTTTTATTTCCTCATGGGCACTGGAAGCGATCGCACCGCCACCCACATAAAGTAGAGGACGACGACTTTCACAAATCAACTGTATTGCTGCAGCAATCTGCCGGGGATTCCCCTTGAGTGTAGGACGATATCCTGGTAACTTTACCGAACCAGGTGCCACAGGTATGTAGTCAAATTCTTCAGATGCTACATCTTTAGGAACATCAATCAAAACTGGTCCCGGACGTCCTGTTGTAGCGATGTGGAAGGCTTCAGCAACAATTCTTGCCATATCTTGTGAGTCGCGCACAACATAGGAATGCTTGACAATCGGCAGTGTAATTCCGTAGATATCTGTTTCTTGAAACGCATCCGAACCGATGACTGCCCGTGACACCTGTCCTGTCACAATCACCATCGGGATTGAGTCCATATACGCGGTAGCAATGCCCGTGACCAAATTAGTTGCCCCAGGTCCAGAAGTGCCAAAACATACTCCTGGCTTTCCTGTAGCGCGGGCATAACCATCAGCAGCGTGTGCTGCGCCTTGCTCGTGTCTTACCAGGATGTGCTTAATTCCACCAGTTGCTTCTACCTTATACAAGTCGTCGTAGATTGGTAGAATTGCACCACCTGGATAGCCGAAAATGTACTCGACACCATGGCGTTTAAGGCTGTCAAGCAGAGCAAAACCACCAGAAGCACGTTGAGACGCCACGATTGACGATTTAGAGACATGAGACTGGGTGGGATTTTCGGTTTGTCTTGGACTCAATAAGGAATGCAAATCTCCTTGGGGGACAATTGGTGGACGCACAATTAAACCTCACGCAGTAGATAAGTTTTTAGTGAATTTGTTGTCTTCAATACTTCATTTTAATTTACAAGTTTGATTAAATTCTGGAAACAAGCTTCTCATACTAGATTATTTATGAGTAAATCATGACAATTACGATAAATCCGGTTCCTCAAGGAAACCGGATCTTATAGCTACAAATCTTCAACAACAAAGACCTGATAAATTTTCACTCCCTATAGTAAGCAGGAGCAGAACTTCTATCCCACCCTCAACAAAAAATGTCTTGGTGGGCTTTTCACCAGCAAAGATTAATTTTATCAACTTATTTCGCGCTGGTCTCAAACTATACCTAAGGTTTCTTAGTAGATTTAGCCTTAGGAGTCGTTGATGTTGCGGGAGTTGTTGACATCGCACTGCCGGGAGTGTTTGTCATCGCACTGCCGGGAGTGCTTGTCATAGCACCACCGGGAGTATTCGTCATCGCACCACCGGGAGTGTTTGTCATAGCACCACCGGGAGTGCTTGTCATCGCACCACCAGGAGTAGCAGCACCACTATCAGCCGGTTCAGCACCAGGAGTTGCGCTAGACGTTGCTGAGGGTGAGCTATCACCACCACCACCGCCACTTTCGCAAGCGCCGAGAATAGTGGCTAAACCTAGCATTAAAGCAAAACCAAAGATTTTTATTTTCATGACTCCTCTTTCACCAAATTCTGGCCAATACAATTTTAGCCTGTTGAATACGATACCTTATTTATTGCTTTTTTTTTTTTCTTTTAAAACTATGGTATACAAGTTATACTTTAACTCTTTAACGCAGACCCACATACTATTTTGCCGCAGGCGACTTATTATATGTCCGTTAGGGTAAGATTGTCGATCACCATATCAACGCTATCATACTAAAGATTGTCCTCTGGGGCACACTTTCCTGTTTTTACATTGCATTGCCATACTTAAAAGTGCGATGCTTGAACGCTAAAGGTGCAGCACATTTACCTCTTCAATATTGCATTTCATTGAAGGTGATATTAACCACAGCAACGAAAATAGACAAATTAAATTTCACAGAACAGTATTTTTACAAGCTATGGCTTTGAAGCGCAAATCAGATGTTTCTGCAAATGATCGCTGGTTGCGAGCGCAATCAGAGAAGAAAGATGGAACCCCCCGGATCCAATACCGGAAGATGTCATCCCATGACAAAGCATCATTGCCATCTATACCAGAGTCCTCCTCAAATGCGTCTCTGAAAACTCAGAAATTCGGTGAGGTTTCCCCGACTCAAGATTTCTCCCGACAGGAACCAGCTATGCGTCAACGTTCCCGTCCTTTAAAAAAGCCACAATTTCCTCGCCCCCAAGTATCGACAGAAGTTTTTTCTAAAAAGCAGCAACGTTCCTCTTTTACACAAAAGTTACCTAAAGAGGCTGCCCAAAATAACATTCCCACAACACCACTTATCCCGACAATACCTGCTTCTGGAAAGATACCAGAGTGGTTACTGCGTTGGCAAGGAATACATCTTTATTCTTCCGCTATAGCGTTTCTGTTAGTGTCTACGGCACTCGTGGTTTATGGTTGGACAGTATATTCCCAACAATTGTGGAGTCAATCTTATCGTCAACTGCAAAACCTACAACGCCAAGAGCGAGAATTGAAGACAAAAAATGAGGTGCTGAAAAACAAAATTGCACAAGAAGCATCCCAACCCTCAGCAAAGCTCGTATCGCCAACTCCTGCGACAATGATTTTCATGAATCCAGCACCTATTGATTCTAACCCTACACCTCCAACCACAAAGCCAACCGAAACACAACAGCAGAGCGTTAATCCCCTCGGCTATTAGATTAATACCACCCCTAAGCAATTCGACAAAGGACACCCTTTATGCAGAAGTCATCAAGCAGAAGAAAATTGAAAAATTTACGATCTGCGAAATCAACAGGGCAAAAGCAGAAGGGTTGGAGAAGATGGTTATCAGGTATATTTCCTAACAAGCCTTCAGCGTCAACAACGCTCCTTCGCCGCGAATTGCTACAACGAAGAGAGCCAGAGCAAAGCACTTCAACCTTGCTCGCGAACAAAGCCCCTCAGGAGCTTCCCAGTACCAAACATCGAGTTTTCATTATTTGGAGTCTATTGATTGCTGCTGGGATAGGCTTAGGTATAAATTTATATCATTTACAAATTGTCAGTGGACCAAAGTTAACGCAGAAGGCACGCAACCAACAAATGGTGAATTTGCGACCTTTTATGCCTCGTCGCCCAGTGGTTGATCGTAATAGTAATGTGTTGGCAATTGACCGTCCTGTGTATACTTTGTATGCTCATCCCAAGCTGTTTGAAAAGTCTAACGAACAGATAGCACAGCAGTTGGCATCAATCCTCGACCAAGATCAAATTGATCTAGAGAAAAAGTTTCAAGGAAAAAGAAGCGGTATCACTCTTGCTACTGGCATACCGGAAGAAAATGCTGATCGGATTGCCTCATTGCACCTGAATGGCTTAGAGTTGATTCAAAAATACTCCAGATTTTACCCAGAACAAGATTTGGTGGCCGAAGTAGTAGGCTATGTTAACATTGACCGTCGCGGTCAAGCTGGGGTGGAGTACAGCCAAGAAAAATTGCTAGAACGTTCCGTGCAAATGGTGCGCCTCAGTCGCGCAGGTAACGGCTCTCTCATGCCAGATCATGCTCCAGATGGTTTTTTGCATTTTGACGATCTGCAACTGCAACTGACTATTGACAGCCGTCTGCAACGAGTTGCGCGATCTGCTCTTAAGCAGCAGATGGAAAAATTCCACGCCAAGCGAGGGACGGTTATTGTCATGGATGCTTGGGATGGTTCGCTGCTTGCTATGGTGACTCAACCAACCTATAACCCAAATGAATACTCCAAAGCCGATATCTCATTGTTTAAAAACTGGACGGTGGCAGATCTTTATGAACCTGGTTCCACCTTTAAACCGCTCAATGTCGCGATCGCTTTAGAAACTGGTGCGATCGAACCTAATAATGTGTTCAAAGATCCAGGTTTTATTCGAGTGACTGACCGAATTATCAAAAATGCTGAAAACAAACGTTACGGACGGTTAAACATTGCTCAAATTCTACAATATTCTAGCAACGTCGGCATGGTGCAAATCATGCAAAAAATACAACCCTCAATTTACTATGGCTGGTTGCAAAAACTGGGGCTAGGGCAAAGTGTCTATACAGATTTACCTTTTGCAGTCAACAGTCAGCTAAAAAGTCAAGAAGAATTTGTCTCTGTACCAATAGAACCAGCAACAACCTCCTTTGGGCAAGGATTTTCCCTAACACCATTGCAGCTGATGCAAATGCAAGCAGCTTTGGCGAATGGAGGCAAATTAGTCATGCCTCACATAGTCCGGGGGTTAGTGGATAGTAAGGGACAGATGCATTACTCACCAAATCTGTCAGTACCAACCCAAATTTTTTCACCAGCGACAAGTCAAAAAGTTGTGGAAATGATGGAAACAGTGGTTGATGACGGAACTGGAAAAGCATCACAAATCACCGGCTATCGCATCGCAGGCAAAACCGGCACAGCCCAAAAAGCCAGGGGTTCGGGTGGTGGCTATATCACTGATGCTTACATTACCAGTTTCTTAGGTATATTACCTGTAGAATCACCCCGCTATGTGGTACTAGCATTGGTAGATGAGCCGAAGGGAAAAAATGCCTTTGGTGGTACTGTCGCCGCACCTATTGCTAAATCGGTAATGGAAGCTTTGATTACGATTGAGCAAATTCCACCCAGCAAGCCCATGAGTCAAGCATCTGAGCATTGAAGGCATTCTTTATGTGACTCAAACGAGAACCTAAAGAGTTTGTTGGGAAGTTTCAGCTTGTGTTCATCATACACAATTGATCAATACAGTTTAGGTCATAAA
>JAQYWN010000491.1 GCA_029379265.1 Rhizonema sp. NSF051 | reverse complement strand
GTAGATAGTTTAAGCTCAAAAAATAGTTAAGATGTTATGTAAGGCTCTCTACAAGAGAGTGAAATACCACTAATGTGATGAGCTTTCACCTTATTATGAATTCAAATACCCCATCTGCCAACGCTAACGACACAGATTCCCATAGGTTGGCAGATATTGTGGGAACTATAATTGCTGTGTTAACTCTGACGCTACCGCTGTTTGTTATAGCACACTACTCGAACAGTAACGTGCAGAATAACCAGCAGCAGCCTCTATACAGCCTACAGACAAGTGGAAATTGAACAAAACTTGCAGCTAGCATTTGGTTGTATAGAACATAAGAAGGAGAGACATCAGAAATGACTATCTAAAGGTAGATGTCGTTGAACAGAAATTACTACTTCAAGCATTTGGTGGCGATGTAAGTGATTTAAATTACTTATATGTACCTCCTATATTTTTAAAAGAGGATTTAACTGTAATGAACTGAGTACTATGGGATGAGTCCGTCTTAGCCTAAAATTCTACACGGGAGCTTTTTCAAGTTTCACCGTTAACTTAGGAGACTTATTGTGGACTTATCCCGTATTCCAGCCCAGCCCGAACCAGGTATACTCAACGTTCTCATCGAAATTACCCGTGGAAGCAAAAATAAATACGAATATGACAAGGACCTGCAAGCTTTTGCTCTAGACCGCGTACTTTATTCTTCAGTACAATATCCTTTAGACTACGGCTTTGTGCCCAATACTCTGGCTGATGATGGCGATCCCCTAGATGGAATGGTAATGATGGACGAGCCAACCTTTCCAGGCTGTGTGATCGCCGCAAGGCCTATTGGGATGTTGGAGATGATTGATGGCGGCGATCGCGATGAAAAAATTCTTTGTGTTCCCAAAAATGACCCGCGCTATGCTACTGTAAAATCCCTTAAAGACGTTGCACCACACCGCTTAGAGGAAATCTCCGAGTTTTTCAAAACGTATAAAAATTTACAGAAAAAGGTGACGGAAATTCTAGGGTGGAAGGATGTCAATGAGGTTCAGGCTTTGGTAGAACAGTGCGTTAAAGCATGCAGTGGAAAATATTGAAAAACAATCAGTCATTAGCAAACAGTAATAAGTAAGTTATTGTTTAAACTAAGAATTGATAATTGAGCATCGATCCCCAATGCAGCGCACGCTCCTTTTGGCAAAAATTCACAACTGTACCCTCACGGCGACGAATCTCAACTACGTGGGTAGTGTCAGTATCGATCAGGTATTGTTAGATAAAGCTGGCATTTTACCCTACGAGCAGGTACACATTGTGAACGTAACCAATGGCGAGCGCTTCATCACCTATGCGATCCCGGCTCCAGCTAACTCAGGAGCAATCGAGCTAAATGGGGCTGCGGCACGTCTAGGCATTACAGGCGATCGCTTGATTATAATGGCTTACGGGCAATTGACTCTTGAAGAGTTAAAAACTTGCTCTCCCACTGTTGTCATCGTAGACGAAAACAACCGACTGTTGGAAGTGCGGCGCTACGATGATCTGCTCAGTAAGACCTAATTTCACAAAACATGTCAAAATTTCAGCCTTTCCCTCATAAGAGTGATGTAACTGAAGAACCCACTCAACTTCAACACCAAGCGTTTGTGGTGAGATTTTGGGGTGTGCGGGGTTTGATCCCCACACCAACAAGCAACACCACCCGCTATGGCGGAAATACGATCTGTGTAGAAATACAAGTCAATGGGAAACGCTTAATTTTTGATGGAGGTACTGGCTTACGCATACTAGGACAAAGTTGGCTGGAACTGCAAAGTCCCTTAGAAGCTCATTTATTTTTTACCAACTCTCAATCAAATCGCATCCAAGGGTTTCCCTTCTTTGCCCCCGCGTTTCTACCAGAAAACTGCTTCCACGTTTATGGCACAGCAGCAACAAATGGAGCTTCTATCAAACAATCTCTCTGTGATCAGATGCTTCAGCCGCACTTTCCCTACCCTTTACAAGTCATGCAATCCGAATTGCAATTTCACAATCTCACTCCAGGTATGGTTGTGAAACTAGACGATGTGAAAATCACAACCGCATTAATCAATCGTCCTCAAAAGTCAATTGGCTATAGAGTCATCTGGCGAGAATATAGCATTGCCTATGTCACTGATTTACACAAAAATGCTGATGAATCAGATAGAGAAGGCATTGCACAGTTAACAAAGGGCGTCGATTTGCTCATTGCCAATACCACCTACACTCCGTTAACACGGCAGAACCATCACGATTCTAATCTCCATTGGCAAACTGCTGTGGATTTCGCATATACTAACGCTGTTAGACAACTCGTCATCTCTTATCACAAGCCAGATGACCATGATGATTTTCTTGACCAAATGCAAATCGAAGTTAAATCGGTCTTTCCTAAAGCTATACTAGCTCATGAAGGGTTGATTTTATCCGTTGTACAATAAATATCTCATCTTGTACAGGAAGAGCTTTTGTTAAACTCTGTATTCGCAACCCTAAAGATGGAGGGACACGAAAACTTCCTTAAGAATCATTTGGCGAGCGTCAAATTACTGGAAGAACCCCAAAAATTAGGGAATAATTTCCATCAAGGTTCCAATTTCAGATTATCCTAATTTTGATCACTGAGATGCGATTAGACAGCTATCCACCAAATTCCTAGCTGTTTTCGTAGATAAATTTATTGCCTGAGTAAGTTCCTGAAGTTTTTTGGCTACAGCACCACTGGTTAATATTTCTTCTGCCTTAGCAATGCCTGAGCGCACATCCGAACAAACTCCACAGCGCCATAAGTAAAACCCACCATTCCATAAAGCTGTTTGCATCAGTTCCCCAGATTTGCCTTGCAACACCAATTGCAAATCGGTAAGTAATTCTTCTGTAGTATTAAGAGGTACATTCGTTGTCTTAAAACCGTAATCACGCGGTGCTAAATGCAAGCGTTCTAAGGGATCTGTAACTCCTCCCAAGCCAATTATAGCAGTGCGATCTCTTGGTAGATCGCCACTTCCTTCTAAACCCTTCACACTTGTAAATTTCTTGACTCCTCGAAGTGCTAGGGCTTCAAGGAACATGCTCTCCGTAGGAGGATGGACAAACCCAGAAATTATATGAGCTTCTCCTGCATAAGGACACCAAATAAGTTCCATTGTGGCAAAGGGTGGACGCTTACCCAATTGATCGCGGTACTCCCAAATACTTTGAGTGGCAGGAAAATGTCGTGGCGTATAAACAAAGCCGATTCCTGTTTTCTCAAATACCTGCTGGGTTTTTTCCAAAGATAGTTTAGTCCAATCCACCCCTAACCCTTGCCAAATATCTACCAGAGGGAGTCCATATTTCGTAGGCAGGCGATCGCCACCGTGCATTACCACTGGTTGCCCAACTGTAGCGAGTAGCAAAGCTGTTAAAGGGCTTATAGGCGCAGTACGAGTTCTACCATCATAAGGTATACCTAAAACTATAACTGGTTCGGTGGTGGCGAGCGGTTGTAATTTTGGACCGAGTTCATTATAGGCATCTAACATGCCTGCTAACTCAACTCCAGTAGGACGTTTAATGCGATGAGCAATCAGAAACCCCCCAATCTGGGCTGGTGTGGCTTCACCCAACAGCATCATCTTGGTTGCTGTTGCTGCTTCAACACGAGTTAAATTTTCCCCTGTGTGGTTACCGCTACCAACTTTTTTCAACAGTTCTCTAAATACACTACTCATATTAAAATGTTGGTTATTAGTTGTAAACTATTAGTTGCTGGTTATTAAGGGAACACCAAGAAATAAATTGTCCCAAATTATAGGAGCGGGGCAACCTCACTCTTAAGAGTGATACGATTGCTCAATCTATTGGTTGGGATCTTTGATTTTCTGAAAGTCCCTAACACTCTCACCACTTCTTACTTTTCATTTCTGTAAGGGCGGGTTTGGGAACATCAAAGGGAGGAGCGTTCGATGTGAGCGTGAATTAAACCCGCCCCTACTCACAATGCCACTCCCCACTCTCCGCTTACCTCCTGTACGAGTTGCCAAAAGTGCTTGATAGGGGGAATTTGAAGGCGATCTTGAGTCGTTACCATAACGACAGAACGAGTCAAACTAGAACTGTCAGGCAGAAAATCATCATTGCTTGCTAGGGGACGAACTGCTAGAGTTGCGTCACTGCGAGCTTCAACTAATGCTGAGTAAGGGAGCAAAGCCACCAATTCTCCTTGGCGTACGACTCCCCGAAAGGCATCGAGGGTATTTACCTCTAAAGCTGCGTGTAATGTTGCTTCTAAACGCTCGAAACTATCCTGAACCAAGCGTTGCATCCCATAGCCATCCTTAAACACGACTTGCGGATAACGAATTAACTCTGACCAAGGGATGCTCTCGTATTGCGCTAGTGGATGATTAGCTGCTATTAAAACTTCGATAGGTTCATTGTACAGTACTTTTACTACCATTTCTTTATTAGCAGTTAAAAGACGGTTGTGCATGACAATGGCCAAATCTACCAGTCCATCTTTGAGAACTTTTAAGGCGCGATCGCTTCCCAGCGATGTCACCCGCAATTGTACGTCTGGATAATCATGACAAAATTTTTGTAACACTGGTGGTAGGTAATAGGCACATAGCGAGTGAATTGCCGCAATACAAAGTTCTGGCTGCTTTCCAGCCAATAAATCTGCGATTTCTTCTGTCGCAGTTTGCCACTCAAGGCAAATTCTTCGGACACGGGGTAGCAGGCGTTCACCTGCTAGTGTCAGCTTTGCCTGACTTGTTCTATGAAACAGTTCCAACCCCACATCTGCTTCCAGTGCCTGAATTTGGCGACTAATAGTCGATTGGGTGACACCGCCTCTTCGCGCTGCTTGTTGAAAGCTGCCAGTTTCCGCGATCGCCAAAAAGGCTTGCAACTGCTCTAGGCGCATTTTTATGTAGCCGGAAGTACATTTATGGCTGCAATTAAGGTAACGGATTTACAAAGACAATTTAGTAGAGCTTGTTACAGCTCTTGCCTTTTAGAGACATTAATTACAATTTTTTTGTTTAGATTGTTACGCTAAGGAGTCAGGAGTTAAAAATTTTCCCATCTCCCCTTATATATTCCGCTCTTGAATCCAACCACTGTTTTAAACACAGTGCAGCAATATTCTTTCCATAGAAGGATGAAAGCAGATCTCGCTATCCTTTAATCTCAGTCTCAGTTTGCATCCCTTCTCCATGCTCAGCAGTCAAATTGAACTGATTCATAGCACGACAGGAAAACGCTTTTCGGCTGCGTCTGGCGGAACAGTACTCCTGTCGAGTCAAGATCTCAACTGGCGCGGCATCTCGGTTGAGTTACATCATATTGTCGATGGACATCGCTTGTTAGTCCAAGTCGGCAACCCAACAGCTTTTGAATGGAAATAGGGTGATCGTTGGAGACAAACGCTGCTGAAGCCTGGAGATTTTTGCCTACTCACGCATGGAGAAAGAAATACTCCGCGATGGAGCAATCCGTTTCAATTTTTGGCAATCGCGCTCGATCCGTTCTTTGTTGACCGAATTCCAGATACGAAGACGCCTGAACCCATTGATTTTCAAGAGCAAAGAGGTAAGCACGATCCAGCGATCGCGAACGATCGCCAAACAGTTTCATGCTGAATTGGAGTATAGATGTTACAGTGGATCGCTCTACGGCGAATCTATAGCACTTGCCTTCTCGCTTTACTTGCTAGAAAAATACAGCAGGCGATCGCGATCTCTACCTCGATCACATGGTAAGCTGTCAGGTTTACAACTCCGTCAGTGTAAAGGTTCAGAAACTTTACAGATTTTATTTATCACTTGTAGTAAATTAATCCTAGTAGTGTAGTAAATAACTTATAAATGTACAAATGAACTCACTTTTATATCCAATGAGTAAAGGATGACGTATTCAAAACACTTCCCAGATAACTGTCCTCCGTCAGAATCCGATATTGCATCGGGGGAATTTTACAGATTTATTAAAAAGGCTTATGAAAGACCTCACTCAAAACATTTTCTATCTTGGCGGCAAGAATTTCCAGACAAGGAATGTCCTACAGGTTTATCCGAGTGTCAAGCCTGTGGAGTATCAATTCATTCGTCATTGGATGATGCCAAAAGTCTATCTCTTAGAATTCCACGTTTTAGGAATATGAAAGTTGCAAAGGGTATTTTGAGTGACGGACTGGGAAGGATAAAACATACTGCATCAAGGCATGAAAAATCTCATCATACTTGGTGGATACCAGAGGATAGCGAACCTTGGAAGTTTTTTGAAATAATTGGTGTAAACAAAGAAGATTCCACAATATAAATATTTATAAACATGAGTTTTTTGCCGGAAAGAACAGTACTAGGACAGCTTGAAATTATAGAAGTTTATGACTTCTATGACAAACCAGTATTGTTTTCCTGTAAAAA
>JAQYWN010000490.1 GCA_029379265.1 Rhizonema sp. NSF051 | reverse complement strand
CTGCTCCCCTGCTCCCCGCGAGAAAGCCCCCTGCTCTCCGCTAGAAAGCCCCCTAACTTTTCTGAAGGCTAGGTACTGTAAAGTGAAACTTACTACCTCGGTTTTTGCCATTTGATTCTGCCCAAATATCTCCTCCCCAGCCGTTGACAATTTGGCGGCAAATTGCTAGACCCAAACCAGTGCCATTTGTGGTACGTCTTAGTGCGCCTTCTTCTTGATAGAAGCGCTCAAAAACAACTTCGAGACGATTGGGTTCTATGCCGCGTCCATTGTCAGAGATAGTGATTTCCACCATTTGATCGCCGTTCCGTTTAGCTTGAATGGAGATTTTTCCTTGTGCTGGGGTAAATTTGCAAGCGTTGTCCAAGAGTTTGGCAAGCACTTCTACCAACCAATCACCATCAGCTCTGACTAAAGGAAGATTTTGTGTAATCTGAGTTGCGATTTTGGGTAGTTTTTCCTTTGCTGCTCGGGCGCGAATGCGGCTGAGCGCTAAATCGACACATTCTTGTAAGGCGAGGGATTCTGGATGCCACTCCACGCGTCCACTTTCCAAGTTAGAAAGAGTCAGGAAATCTTGGACGAGTTTCTGCATCCGTTCTGAGTCACTCAGCGCGGTACTTAGCATGATCTGCTGCATCTCTAAAGGCATATCCGGTTCACTGGCAAGACTCTCCAGGCAAACTTGAATAGTAGATAAGGGAGTACGGAGTTCATGTCCAGTAATGGCTATGAGGTTGCTGCGTGTGCGATCAAGGGCTTCTAGTTGCTGGTTGAGATCTTGGAGGTTAGCGTAGGCTTCTGCTTGGATGAGCGCGACTCCCACAGAGGTGGCGATCGCTTTTACTAAGTCAGATTCCCCAGCTTGCCAATCGTGTATGGTATCGCGGCAATAATGTAACTCGACAATGCCCAACAATCTTCCCTGATACAACACTGGTTCTATGAGCCAAGAACGAATAGCAAATCTTTCTACAAGCTCTGAAAGTGCTGGAGCTTGAGTGATACGTTGCTCCTTTTGAGTATCAGCAATACAAATGCCCTCGGAGTTTTGTACCACTTCCTGAAACAAATCGTTATCTTCCAACAACCAAGGTTGTCCCATAACAGATATAATACCAGGACTTAAAAACTCGTGTTCGACGATCGCTTTTGTATCCGTCGCTTGAGCGCGGTAGATTAAACAGCGACAAGCCTCCAGATTTTTTCCTAGTTCTTGTGCTGCCACTGTTAAAATTTCTTGAGGATTAAGCGATCGCCTTAAACTCGTGCTAATTAAGTTGACCAAGCGTTCTTTCCGTGCTTGAGCGGCGATTGAACGGTAGGCTTTATGCAATTTATACTGACTAGCTTGCAAGTAAGTCAGCAAACGCTGTACAAAAGGGTCAGTGTCGATATCACAGGCATATCCCGTACTCTGGGTTAACTCACTTATTTCCCCTATGCCAAACCTCTGACGTACCTGCTTTACTTTTGGAGCTAACTCTGGTCTGTAAAATAAAATCCGATCCAACATTAATTCTGCTGCTTTCAGACTCACTCCCCGTTCCGCCGTCCAAATGCCTTCAAACCTTCGGGCTGTATCTGTATCCAGAATCTGATTTAACTCTCCAAATTGTCTATTTTTACTTTTAGCAACAGAGCCAGGGCTTTCCCGACAAACAAGACAAGTCGCATAGTTTTGGGCAATCACTACCAAATGCCACTCTTGACTCAAGGCATCCTCTGGCTTAAAGGCTATTTTTTCGTAGTGTTCCGAGCCATTTGTGAAATCCGTTTCCGGTGCAGATAATACGTATATTTGATTGCTTCCCTGCGCCAGCCGCCAATACCGATGAGCTTCTTGGCGGTAGAATCTCTCTCGTTGAAAGCTAGCAATCACTAAAGGATCGTCTAGATGGGCAGACAAAACTTGATCTTCCATCGCATGGGAGAGCGCTGTTAGTGAAGCTTTGAAATAGATCTGGGGCCGCAGGTTGGGTAGTGCCTGTAGCAGATCGCTCAGCATAGAAGTCGAAATACTCATCAATTTCGTTAAAGAGCCACTATCACAAAAAAGATCCACTTCTCAGCTGCATTGTACAAATTACAACGGACTCTCAAGTTAACGAGATGGTTGCAATATGTAAAGAATCGTAAAAATTCAACGAGTTCGTGGCAATCGCAGCGTCAAGTTTTGAGTTAAATTAAGAATCTACTATTTACAAAAATCAACTTGTATAACATAAATGGCAATCAACAATGGGTCATTGAGCTTTGGTAATTGCCTACGCGAGCTAAACAGTCCCTTAGTAATTATCTTCACTCATTCCCCATTCCCTATATTATTTCGTCATCTTTCTCACAATATTTCTAAATTTTTTTAGAGATGATAATTGTTAATAATAAATATTGTTAAGTTTTATATAAAAGTATCAGCATTAACCACAAAGCAAGGGGACAAAGAAAGCTGAATGGATAAGGGAGTTCGCTTTTCAACCAGTGTATTGCTAAACTTAGGTAGTTCATGTATTATTATTTCTATACATTAATTTAAGAACTTTTGAAGCATGTAACAAATCTTAATTTTGCCAGTAACAACTAAGTCTGTTGTATGCATTCATCTATTATGCTCTCATCGCTGACGGCATAATGTTTGTCAAACGTAATATCAACTGGAAGAAAGCATTCAGCACTACATACGCTCCTTGCTCAGCTACGAATATTATGTAATCTTTGAAGCTTACTGGCCAACCATTACAAGTCATGTATGTGATCTAGCTCGAAACTACGGGCTGAATACTTACGCAACAGAAGACATGTACTTATAGCATATTTGCCCACATTTTTAGAAAAGACTAGTTTCCTAGCGTCAGGATGCACTCAAATTTCTTGGGTTAATATGCTGCAATCTACCTGCACATGTGAAATATGAAAATTGCCCAAATTTCTCCTTTATGGGAGCGAGTTCCTCCCTTTCGTTACGGCGGTATCGAACTAATTGTCCATTTACTTACTGATGAATTAGTAAGACGTGGTCATGACGTTACTTTGTTTGCTTCTGGTGACTCAATCACAAAAGCAAAGCTTTGTTCAGTCCACGACCAAGCACTACGGCTTGACTCTAAAATAAAAGAGCCGGCAATGTACGAGCAGATGATGCTTGCTGATGTTTATCAAAACGCTCATCATTTCGATATCATTCACTCTCACATTGGCTATCTTGCCCTTACCTATAGCAGTTTTGTCAAAACACCAACCGTGCATACAATGCATGGTATTTTCACACCAGATAACGAGAAAATCTTTGGGCGTTATGCTAGGCAACCGTTCATCAGCATTAGCGAGTCACAACGAGAGCCGCGCTTGGGCTTAAACTACATTCATACAGTCTATAACGGCATCGACACAAACACTTATCCCTTCTGTGCAGAACCAGCACAACCTACTTACCTAGCATTCATTGGACGTTTCTCCCCAGAAAAAGGAGTGCTAGAAGCAATTAAAATCGCTCGTGATGCTGGCTTACCGCTGAAAATGGCAGGCAAAATTGATGTTGTTGATCGCGATTATTATCACGAAAAAGTCGAGCCTCAGATCGATGGCGAACAAATTCAGTATCTGGGTGAAGTTTCCCATGAGCAAAAAGTTGAACTGTTGGGCGGTGCGGCAGCAACTTTGTTCCCGATTACTTGGAGAGAACCTTTTGGGTTAGTGATGATTGAGTCGATGGCAACAGGCACACCTGTCATTGGCATGGGGTTAGGTTCAGTACCAGAAGTCATTGCCCACGGAAAAACTGGTTATGTCTGCCACTCTCTCGAAGAAATGATTGAGGTCATTCCAGATGCTATAAAGTTAGACCGTAAGACTTGTCGAGACTACGTTGTTAATAGCTTTAGTATTCAGTCTATGACAGATGAGTATGAAAAGGCTTACAAGATGGTACTCGAGAAGTTGGAGAGAAATGATTGAAAACCTTTGAAATGGGGGTTTTGTAGCTTGATTGTAGCAATCTGATGTAGTCATATTGCTACATCTTTAGATCGGGGACGCAACTTGAGTGACTCGGGAGTAATATTCTGTCCTGTTAATTAACTTATATCTTGCACCTATCGGGAGAAACCAGGAGTAATACTGTTTCACTTTAAGGTTGATACAAATGGGGGGCATTCTAGCAGGGGGAAAGAATTAGAAACTAATCATTTGTCTCAAGATTTTCGTGAAATGGTATAAGTAAATAAAGGATGAATGTAACATCAATTTGAAAAAAGAAATTACGTACCTAAGTGCAAAATAAGTAACTATTCAAGCGGTGAAAGAACGTAAGCGAGAGAGAGACGGTACTTCTGCTTGAAAATTCGATGCCTGCTTTGGGCTACGCCTACGCCAACTTCAGGGGTAGTTGGCGTAGGCGTTCCTGAACCAAAACAAGAGAAAAAAGGGCGTGAATAAGGATAAATTTTCTTGGACTTCATCTAATAAAAGAATTTACCTGAACCCTAATCCACTTTTGTAAAGAATTCTTCTGTGCTGGATTTACCTGAAATGTAATTATTTCGTTAAATAAAGGTATTGACATGCACGCTATCCTGACCTGTCAGAGCAAGGTAAAATTAAGCATTATAACCTAAGGATAAAAACAAATGGAGACCAAAAGTAACATACCAACGGGTAGCACGGTGGCAGGCTTGTTCCGCGATCGCGAGAGCGCCGATAAGGCTGTTCGGGAATTGCAGGCATCTGGGTTCGCGGAGAACCAGATAGAGGAATTGATCGATCTGGGCGGGACGCCTGAGCGCACTGCCATCATGCTTGACGAGCTGATCGACCAGGGACTCACTAAGGAGGACACGCAATACTTCCAGGACAACTTGAAGGCGGGCGGAGTGCTACTCACGTTGCACGCGGGTAACCAGGCTCCAGAAGCGATATCGATTCTGGAGCGTTACGGAGCAGACACTGGCTTGGTACACTTAAACTCCGCCACCACCCCAAGTACTGATGCGGAACCTGTCATAACAAGCAAGGGAGCCCAACGCCTCGAGCTGCTTAAGGAAGTGCTGCAGGTGAACAAACAGCGGGTGCAGATCGGTGAAGTGACGCTGCGCAAGGAGGTAATTACCGAGATGCAGACAGTTCAGGTACCAGTGACGCGTGAGGAACTGATTATCACGCGCCGGCAGGTAACTAATGGAGAAGTAGCCACAGGCGAGATCGGCACCAGTGAGGAGATCCGGGTGCCGCTGAGCGAGGAGCAGGTCATAGTCGATAAGTTGCCTGTGGTCAGTGAGGAGATAATCATCGGCAAGCGCGAAATCCACTCCTCCGAGCAGGTGCAGGAAACTGTGCGGCGAGAGGAGTTGCGCACTAGTGAGGAGATCCAGGTGCCACTGAGCGAGGAGCGGGTGATCGTCGAAAAGTCGCCTGTGGTTAGTGAGGAGCGGGTTATCGTCGAAAAGTCGCCTGTGGTTAGTGAGAAGGTGATCGTCGAAAAGTCGCCTGTGGTTAGTGAGAAGGTGATCGTCGAAAAGTCACCTGTGGTTAGTGAGGAGCGGGTGATCGTCGAAAAGTCGCCTGTGGTTAGTGAGGAGCGGGTGATCGTCGAAAAGCGCGAAGTCTACTCCTCCGAGCCGGTGCAGGAAATAGTAGTGCGGAAAGAGGACTTGGGCCCCGAGCTCCTTTAGGTGATTTAGTCCGTCAACAGGGCGAGGATCTGCTTGAGATCAAACCTCGACAACTCCGCTCGTCCAAGTCTCAGTAGTCTGCAATGAGAAGGAAACCTTGTCCTGAGTTGGTAATGAGGTATTTTGCAGATCAACCGAGCAAAACATGCTAATGTAGTTTGGGATACAAACTAGCACTTATGCAACCGCTGACTTTTCCCGTTAAGCCTGAGCAAGCTGCCAACCCTCTCTACAAGACGCTACGCGAACACAGGGCTCTTGCAATTTCAACCAACCATGCCGCGAATTGTGTTGCCAAAAATTTTGTACCCGCTATCAGTAGTAGATAGATTGAGAGATTTTCGCTTTTGAACTATTACTACTGGGGTGTTCTAATTTTTTGGCAACACAACCTCTAAATTCTTTCCCATGCTGCAAAGGCATTTCAGCCTTAAGTATAAATTTCGTGACAATGCTCCGAATGACCCTTCCGTCGCGTTTTTTGAGTGAAGAGCGATTAAAACCGAGTACAGACATTTTGCCTATGCCAGCTTTCTAGTTCGCACTTTTATTACGCTTTTGATGGCGACTTGGTTATGTCTGGTGGGATTCTCGACTACCTCAACAGCAGCCACCGGGGTATCTTAAGTATTTGATGATGCGGGGATGGTTCGCAATCTTCCTAATCACTCAAATCGTAGTCTCATTCTTCTGTGATCGCAACACCCCTAATCCACGATACTAGGCTGCGATTATAGAGCAATGATGTTTATAT
>JAQYWN010000489.1 GCA_029379265.1 Rhizonema sp. NSF051 | reverse complement strand
TTAATTTTGCATAGGTACTTAGTATATGGAGCAGTTTCCACGGGCACAAACTGGAAATTTTTGATGTTAGAAAACAATGTAGTAAAAATTGATTTAACTGAATACTTCATCACGCAGTTAAATCAAATCTTGGGTATTCTTTGCGAACCGTTTAAAATTTATTTTGCTTAATAGAAAAATTGCTTTATACTAAGGTTACTCGTTATGGAATTACCTCGAAAACAAGTTCATTTGATAAGTAAATATGATAGCATAATATTTGCCTAAACGCTGACAATCAAATTCACCGATACGCCCACATCCGGAAACGCTAATGGGTAGATAGTTTCAACAGTCAGAGTGGATGAGTCAGCATACTCACCATTTTGGGGATATCGAAACACAACAAGCTGCCTTTTTTTGAGGTTAACCACCCAGTATTCAAGGATTTCGACTTCAGCGTAGACTTTACTTTTAATTTGCAAATCTTTATCCAAGCTGGAATCTGAGTATTCAATCACCCAAAATATATTTTCAGGATAAGGGTGATGCTCCAAGTATTCACGCCCCAATCTCTGTACAATGGCGATGTCGGGTTCAGGTTCAGAGTTGTTAGGAAGTGTAATCGGTTTAGCTTGTCGGATTGTGGCGCGATCGCCTAACAATCGACTTAGATATTCCCCTGCTTCAGTACTGAAATAGGCATGAGGTTCCCCTTCAGGCGACATTTCTACAATCTCTCCCTTAAGTAGTTCCACATGTCGATCATCCAAGATGCCCGCTGCTATCATGCGGTGATACTCATAAATTGTCCATTTGGCTGTCGTTACAACCATAGCGATCGCTTGTTTACCAGTTTTCTCAATTGTAACGCAATACCTAAATAATCAGGATTAGCGTAAGCGATCGCTGTCTGTAGCTGCTGACGCCAACTCAGGTACTGGTGTTGCAATGCCACTTCTGATTAAACCTGCTTCAAGTTCCCTGATGAAGCTAAAGTCTTCCTCCGGTAAGGGATGATTTGGGCTTTCAGATCTATCGACTAGAGTGTCAGGTTTCTTCTCAAGAAAATTAAAGCAGTTGCGGAATTGATGCGGAAGAACCTTTATTGGGGAATCAAAGTGACAAGAAATAATCTGCTGAAAATCCCAAGTTGCTATTTTGTCAGCCCAGTCAAGTACTTGTTTTGGTGCTTGGGGAAGAATGAGGGTTTGCAGAATCGGTGCGACAAATGGACGCCCCTGCCCTCGTAGTGCGTCAAATGACTGCTTCCAATTCTCTTTCCATCGAAATGGAAATAAACCGAAATACGCCTTTGCAGAGTGATCCGGTGCTTTTAAAGCATCGCGCAACATCTGCCACAATCCAGTCATGGAAAGCGCACTCGGACGGAAGTAAATCGCAAACAATGAAATACGTTGCCATCCCTTACGACGATTTGCTTCGTTGTTCTCAATCACCTCACAGGCATTGTCCCTGGAGTGAAATAGCAAGGGGTACGGATCTAATTGGACGATCGCGGGTGGTTCTTCTGGCACAGATAAGATAGAATCGGTCACGAGTACGGTGCGCGATCGCTTGTGGAGGAGTGCCACTTCTCCGAAAGCTCCCTGCCCCAGGTTGATATCTAGTACTGCGTAGTCGAAGTCATCAGAGAAGGGAGCCTCGCTTATATCCTCTGGGAGTACCTGAGTACGTTTTTGGGGAAAGCCAAGCCAACTGAGTGGTAGGTTAAAGGGGAAACTCCACTGATGGGGAGCAACGAAAACCTGTGAAGAAGGAAAGCAGCGAGCAAAGGGACCAACGAAAACTTTGTGTTCTAGACCGGAACTTGTTGGTAGGATGATATATTTAACATCACCGTGAAGAGCGACTAATTCTTTGAGGATGCGGATACACTCTCTTGTTGGAGCAACGGGTGCATAGACGAGGAAACCGCCTGTCGAAAGTTTTATGACAGTCATACGAATCGGCACGACGGTGTAGAGCGTACCTTGAAGCTGATCGAATGTCCAAATACTGTTAGGAAGTATTTCTCTGCAAACTGTTCGCCGCCTACCGTAGGGGTAGAGTGGTACCACATGCCAGAACGGCCATGACCAATCTCTCGGTTTGGGCGAGGAATCCATCCATTGCTCCTGCTGCTGTCCCCTTGAGTTGGGTGCCTGTGCGTTCATTGTCAGTTCTACTGTTCTTCAATAATATTTTCTCAAGAAATAAGTCGCATTTAAGTTTCTTGCAATAAAAATTTTGCTTTCCTTACATTTGTAAACTTTAAGCATCTACGACGCGGTCAATTTATACTTGTAACTACTCTCAATATCCAATGATTTAATTGATAGAATGTAAGGTGTAGTAATGCACTTTAAAGTAATGATGGCTTCTAAGAATGGTCCTCGTAAACGCAATTAGGAGATGAGAAGAATGTCAGAGATTGAAGACTTGGGAGTGACTGTAGAAGAGTATTTGGAGGGAATGGCAGCAGGCATCGACGTTCTCGAATTAAAGCGGCTGACATCAACCGGAATTCCCACACATCTAGCCTTGGAGGTGATGACAATCACTGATCGTATAACCAATGGCACAGCTACTCCTGAAGAGGTTGTCAGAGGATTAATGATTCTAACGCCATCACTGCGGCAAAAAATTGAATAAACGGTATGGAAAAACACACACCAAATACCAATCACCTATCACCAACTTCTGTCATTATTAATGGTAAAGTAAACCAAAATATTGCTCCTGCTTGCAAAGAGCTTTCTACACCAATTTCTCCCCCATGAGCAGTAATGATTTGCTTACATAGGTACAACCCCAATCCTAAACCCACAGAATTACGGACACGATCGCCTCTGAAGTAGAGATCAAATAGCCTCGCGCATTGTTGTTGACTCAAACCCACACCATTATCAGAGACAGTGCAATAAATCTTATCTTCCCGAACGACAGCATTGAGAGTGATACTTAAGCCAGGTGGGTTGTGTTTGACAGCATTAACAATCAAGTTAGAAAAGACTCGCCACAGTTGTATGGGATCGGCACTGATAAATGGTAAATCTGCTGAAACTGAATTTGTCAGGAGCGCTTGGTTTTCTGTCAGTATTGCTTGTAAGTCAGCGATCGCGGCTTCCACAATTGTATGCAGTTGCACTCTTTGAAGTTGTAAGACAACACCTTGCATTTCATTGAGATGAGTTTCCATCAACGAGTTAATCAAGTTAAGTTGGCGATCGCTACTTTGCTCCATCCGTTCTAAAATCGAACGCGGTACGGGGATGCTCCCGGTAGAGGGAGAATTGCTTGCTTGTGCCTCTGCCTTGTTTAACAAATTCCGCAGTACCATTAAAGTCCCTAACACCGGGTTGCGTAAGTCGTGGGAAACCGCATGAAAAAATACTCGTAGTGCTTGTTCAGTGTGCTTGCGATCGCTAATATCTAGAATCACGCCTACCAATCCACCGAGAGTGCCATCTGATTTAGAGAAAGTTGCCTTATAAAAGATCACATCATGCTTTTTTCCATCTCTGTATAGAACATTACTTTCATAAGTCTGAATTCCCCCTTTTTCAAATAATACCTTGTCTGCTTGTTTGTATTGCTCCGCCATATCTTTAGGTGCGATATCATACACATTTCTACCAATAATCTGCTGTTTATTCAATCCCAAAGATTCTTCAAAACTTCTGTTACAACCTACATATACCCCTTGAGCATTCTGATAATATACTGGAGTTGGTATCGTATTAATTAACACTTGTAAAAAACTAAACTGTTCTTGAAGTGCTGCCTCGGTTAACTTGCGCTTGGTAATATCTTCAATCATCCCTTCGTAGAAAAGCAGTTGTCCGGTGTGATCGCGCACGGCGTATGCATTTTCCGAAATCCAGACAACACTATTATCTTGGCGATAAACTTGAGATTCAAACTCTGACACACTGCCATACTCTTCTATCAAACGCACAAAGTCTGCCCGACGCTTTGGATTGACATAGAGTTGGTGTTCGATATCAGTAAAATTTGCTGTGACTTCTTCAGGATGAGAGTAGCCAAGTATACGAGCTAATGCGGGATTTGCCGTAATATAACGTCCGTTGGGAGTACTTTGAAAAATACCTTCAATTGCGTTTTCAAAGATACTCCGATACTTAGCTTCTGCAACACCTAATTTCTCATAAGCAATCTCAAGTTCTTTACGGGCGTAAAATTCGGAGCGTTGCAGTCGTTCGTACAAATACACTGCTAAATCGCAGATCAAACATATCCAAAATAGTGATAAAATCAACGTCACACCGTAGAGCGGATGATCGCTGTAAGGTGGAGGTCGTTTGAGTTTGATAGCTGTATTGACCACGAAGTAATAAATAAACACACCTAACTGTGACGCTAAGTGGAAATGCCAGCGAATTGGTATCAACGTAGCTTGAGTCAGGAACGTTGCGATCCACGCTAATTGATCGGGAAAAGCAAAACCTTTGACTGTGGCGACAATTTGCTCAACCAGAGTAATGGAAAAAGATTGGCATAAAAAAACCAACCCTGGATAACGACGAGCGATCTTAGTCTTATGGAGAATTAAGCATCCTAACAGACAGGGAAAGATCGAGATATTGATCGTATAAATAAGGTCTTTAACTTCTGGTGTCAGCTTTGCCAGTTCAGGAAAGTGAAAAGCTGCTTGACAAATATCTCGTAAAATGAATGTAAATTCACAACCAATGGCAATCAACAGTCCCAAACGCAACCTTTGCAACATGAAGCGATTGCTCCAAGCTTTATATTCACTGAAGATCACATCCGCTGTAAGCGGATGTGTCGAAAAAGCTTTTCTCCACCACTTTTGCACTGTTCTCAATCCGATTGCCATGAGTGATACCAAGTTGCGTTCAAACAAAGTACGTAAATATATGCTATCAGTCTGGCTCTTTTAGCCCAGTGCTACTGATAGTGAGCCTTGTCTGTTTATATTCTACTTTGGCTCGAATCAGAGCAAATTCTATTTGAATTGTCAATACCTTAGCCAAAAAGATGTGCATGGGGAAGTAGATGAAGTGTCCCACGATAAGCACTCGCAGCCATCGTGCCACCTAAGGTTAAAAATAGTAAATTTCCCGTAAATTTTTAGATAGGCTCTTAGTGGAGGTAGTATAGTTTCGCATATGAGTGTTTTTTGCTATGTTAGGTCAGTTACTAGGCCGACGTTACAAAATAGTTGAATCTTTAGGGGTAAGTAGCTTTGGTCAAACCTACATTGCTATAGACGTAAAACTTTTTAACAAGAAGTGTGTTGTCAAGCAACTTAAGCCTGTGACAACTGACTATGAGACTTTAAAGGTGGCGAAACGCTTATTCTACTCGGAAGCACAACTTTTGCATCGCTTGGGAATCCACGACCAAATTCCCCATCTGCTAGCTCACTTTCAAGAAAATCGGAAATTCTATTTAGTTCAGCAATTCATTGAAGGCGATCCATTAAGCAATGAATTTACTCCCCAAACGCAGTTTAGTGAGGCTTATGTTATTGATCTCTTACAGGGTATTCTCGAACCTTTAGCTTTCGTCCATGAAAATAACGTCATTCACCGTGATATCAAACCCTCCAACTTAATCCGACGCAAAAGTGATGGTAAAATCGTTTTGATTGACTTTGGAGCGATTAAGCAAATTGGGACTAATGTAGAGGATACTCAGGAAAAGACATATGATACTGTGATTGTTGGAACTCCAGGCTATATGCCTAGCGAACAGGCGTCAGGGCAACCAAGGCTCAGCAGCGATATTTATGCTGTCGGTTTAGTGGGAATTCAGGCATTGACAGGATTAAAGCCTGACCAATTGCAAAAAGATGAATGCACTGCAGAAATTATCTGGGATAATTTGGGAGATCTAAGCCCCAGATTACTAGGTGTTTTAGATAAAATGCTCCGCTATGATTTTCGACAGCGATACTATTCAGCAAGTGATGCCTTGAAAGCGGTACAGCGATTGGCATTGTCAGCGCCGCCAATAACGATCACTGAGTACGTTACGCAGCAGCAACTCGTAGTTCCGACACTACGACCACCGGAAGCGCCGGATCATTCTTTGCTACCTTTGGCAAGAGCGAACAAACAACACAAGTTCATCGAGTCACAAATCCATGTTCAACCTCAATACCTCATTACGAAAGACAAAACCACTGAAAAGCGTTCTTTTCTACCGCAGAGAAACTATGTTTTGTGGTACGGAATAAGCGTTGGTACTATCACTAGTCTGGGAATCGCAGTTTTATTTTATATATTTGTTTATTCAAAATTGGTTGGGCTCCAACCAACTCGATTTCCCTCACAAAATAACTCATATCCAAGTATGCCAACTTCAACTTCACCACCTTAATATAAGTATATATTAGAGTTTTTTTACATAAACATTGATTTTTTTATTTATAACAAGGACTCATAAAAC
>JAQYWN010000488.1 GCA_029379265.1 Rhizonema sp. NSF051 | reverse complement strand
GAATTTAACTATGATGCTAATTACTGGCAGTATGATATTGCAAAAGTTCAGACATTATATATAACAGACGATGTCGTAGAGTTTTTAATACTTCAACTGGAGAAGTTGCCAAGCTACACTCAAGAAGTCTTAAAAACTGCCGCCTGCATTGGTAACCAATTTGATTTACAAGCTGTCGCTATTGTTCATCAAAAATCTATGGGAGATACAGCAGCAGATTTATGGACAGCGTTAGTTGAAGGGCTAATTTTACCTGAAGAAGATTATAATTTACTCCCAAAAAGTAATAATTCATCATTAACAGTTGATAGTTCGCTATTAACTGTAAACCGTCAAGCATCAACAGTGTTCAAGCACGAAGCTACAAAATATAAGTTTGTGCATGACAGAGTGCAACAGGCTACTTATGCTCTCATTCCTGAATATCAAAAACAATCATTTCACTTAAACATTGGTAGACTGTTATTAAGTAATATCTCACTCGAAGAACAAGAAGAAAGGATTTTTGATAGTGTCAATCAGTTCAATATAGCGCAAGAATTACTTACCAATCAAACGGAGCGCGATGAACTGGCAAGGATGAATTTAATTGCCGGACGCAGAGCTAAAGCATCCACTGCTTACACAGAAGCGCTCAAGTATTTAACTATTGGAACCCAATTACTAGCAGATGATAGCTGGGAGAAAAAATATGAGCTAACTTTAACTTTGTATGAGACAGCAGTAGAGGTGGCATACCTGGCTGGTGATTTTGAGCATATAGAGCAATTTGCTCAAGTAGTATTGGCACAAGCTAAAACAGTGTTGGACAAAGTGAAAGTTTACGAAGTTAAAATTCAAGCTTATGGGGCGCAGAACAAAGCATTAGAAGCTGTTAATATAGCGCTACCCTTTTTGAAGTTGTTAGGGGTAGAGTTTCCGGAAAATCCTAGTCAGTCGGATGTTGAGCGTGAACTTGAAAAAACTGCCGCAAATCTAGCTGATAGACGTATTGAGGATTTAATTGATCTGCCGGAGATGATGGAAGCCCTTCCTCTAGCAATGATGCGTATTCTATCGAGTGCAATGACTTTTGCCTATCAATCTGCTCCTAAACTGTTCCCACTAATTCTCGTTCAACAGATCAATTTATCGGTTCAATATGGCAACGCTCCCTTGTCCGCCTTTGGATATGTTGTTTATGGATTCATATTATGTGGGGTAGTAGGAGACATTGAGTCCGGTTATCAATTTGGTAAATTGGCTCAAAATTTGTTGTCTAAGTTTCAGAACAAAGAAGTCACTGTAAAGGTTCTTGAGACATTTAATCAATTTATCAGACCTTGGAAGGAGCATATAAGAGAAACATTAAAACCTCTCCAAGAAGTTTACTCTATAGGTCTGGAAATAGGCGATTTAGAATTTGCTGCCTATGCTCTTTATACTTACTCTTACACTACACTTTTTATGGGTAAAGAGCTAGCAGAGCTTGAACGTGAGATAAAAACATACAGCAATGCTATCTGGCAAATTAAGCAGGGAAGGATGTTTTACTGGAATGAGATCTATCGACAGACTGTCTTGAATTTGCTGGGACGTGTTGATAATCCATCTCATTTAATTGGTGAAGCATATAATGAGCAGAACATGCTACCGCTTCATTTTAAAAGCAATGATGCAATCGCACTTTTATACCTATATTTCTGCAAGACACATCTCTGTTATCTTTTTGCAGACTACACTCAAGCCCTTGAAAATGCTGCCAATGCAGAAAAATATTTACATGGTGGAATCGGAAAGATTGTTGTTCCTCAATTTTATTTCTACGATTCACTGGCAAGGCTAGCAATATATTGTAATGCCCAAGATTCTGAACAAAAACAAATTTTAGAAAAAATATATACTAATCAGGAAAAGATGGAGAAATGGGCGCATCATGCCCCAATGAATTATTTGCATAAATTTTATTTAGTTGAAGCTGAAAAAAATCGGGTTCTTGGCAACAATATGAAGGCGATGGAATTGTATGATCTCGCCCTCGCACTCGCTAAAGAACACGAGTACATTAATGAAGAAGCTCTTGCGAATGAACTTGCAGCTAAATTCTATCTAGAATGGGGTAAACCAAAGATTGCCCAAATTTATCTAACTGATGCCTACTATGGCTACTTTCGCTGGGGAGCAAAAGCTAAAGTTGATGACTTAGCAAAACGCTATCCTCAAATACTTTCCACCATTTTTCAGCACGAAAGATTTAACATTCATCCTCAAGAGAAAAGTATCTCTTCCAATAGCACAACCATATCAAATTTCAGCAATCGCCAAGCTGTTATAAGTTCCAATACAATTATTTCAGACTCTCTAGATTTGGCAGCGGTCATCAAAGCCTCTCAAGCACTCTCTGGGCAAATCGAGCTTGAGCTACTGCTTTCTACTTTAATAGAAGTTGTAATGGAGAACGCGGGAGCCTCTAAGTGCGCTTTAATTCTAAGGGAAGGTGATAACTTGAAGTTAACTGTCAGCGCAGTCAGTTCCGCTTCTGTAACCCTTTCCACAGAGTTCCCATCCATCTATATATCCAGCAGCGATGTTCCTGTTACTTTGATAAACTACGTCAAACGCACTCAGGAAATCTTAGTAATTGATGATGCAAGAACTGATGCCTTCACAGCAAATGATCGCTATATTGTCACAAAGCAACCTAAAAGTCTATTGTGTTTACCGATTATTAATCAAAGTAAACTGATTGGTATTCTTTATCTAGAAAATAATTTAACCACAGGAGCATTTACACATGATCGGGTAGAAGTTCTCAAACTCCTCATGACTCAAGCAGCTATATGCCTAGAGAATGCTATTCTCTACAACAATCTAACTGAGGCGAAAGAACGCTTGGAGGAATATAGTCATACTCTAGAGGAGAAAGTGACAGAGAGAACGCAGGAACTCAACGAAAAAAATAAACGTTTGCAACAAGCTCTAAAAGATTTACAAAGTACGCAAACCCAATTAATTCAAAGTGAAAAAATGTCGAGCTTGGGGCAAATGATGGCAGGCATTGCTCATGAAATCAATAATCCCATCAACTTTATTCATGGCAATATTACTCATGCTGACAATTATATCAAAGATTTGCTAGATTTAATAGAGGTATATCAGCAGGAATACCCTGATTCCTTGCCTCTCATCCAGGAAAAAGCTGAAGAAATTGACTTAGACTTCTTGGTAACAGATCTGAAAAAACTTCTAGATTCGATGAATGTGGGAAGCTCACGTATCCGGAGTATTGTTTTGAGCTTACGCAACTTCTCCCGTTTAGATGAAGCGGAAATGAAGCCTGTAAATATTCATGAGGGAATCGACAACACCTTGATGATTTTGCAACATCGATTAAAAACAAAGAGCGATCGGCCTGAAATTGAAGTCATCAAAGAATACGGACAACTGCCTAATGTTGCTTGTTACGCCGGTCAGTTAAATCAAGTATTTATGAATATCTTAAGTAATGCGATTGATGCCCTTGAACAGAAAGTCAGGAATGGACAGTGGGGAACAGGGAGTAGAGATTCCTTTATTACTTCTATTCGCATTTGTACTGAAGTAGCAGACGATCATACTGTCAGGATTCGGATTGCTGACAACGGTTCTGGCATGACTGCCCAGGTGCAAGAGAAAATCTTCGACCCATTTTTTACTACTAAGCCTGTAGGAAGTGGCACGGGGTTGGGGTTATCCATTAGCTATCAGATTATTGTGGACAAACACAAGGGTAAGTTAATCTGTAATTCAACCTTAGGACAGGGAACTGAGTTTGTGATTGAGATCCCGTTGCACCAGTTGTAGTAAAGACTTGTTCACTGTTCTTTAGTCTACCTATTTCCCTATGCGTCCTCACAATTATGGGAAGATTGAAACTGAAACACTGAGACACTGAATGTACTAAGTTACTTTTGCAGAGAGATCTCCTTCAAAAACTGATTACACAAGAATTCCTGCAACGGTTTAATATGCACCTCCTCCAACCATTCACTAGCTATATCTTCAATAACGTGGTGTTCACAAATCAAAGTAGAAGCAGAGAAGCGTCGCACGATGGGATGGAGACTCGGGCTTTGCGAGGCATTATCAAAATCATCTTTGTGAACCCGCGTGATTGCAAAAGGATCAGAATTTTTGTAGATTATATCAAGTCCAAACTCTAGCGTAATAGTATAGTAGTGGTGATGTTGACCTAAATCGCTATTATGGACGTAGTCGATTGGCATATCTTCGTAGTACCATGCTGCTTTGCCATCTTTAGAGATGACAATTGTATCGCAGAGAAAGCCCGTTTGCTGCCACAATCCCGAGCTTAAATTCACCCTTTTAATAATAGCCTCCGTTAAACTTTCGGGAGTGGAATCAATTAGCTGATAGGGTAACTCCTGATTATGATACTTACGCTCTAACATATGGTGCAGTGCGCGGATATTGTAACGAAAACCATGAATAAAGCCGGATTGCTTCTTTTTATAATCCCGCATGTGCATTAGCACCCCAATAAAATACAAGTCCCTAACATTAGTCGATTCCCATTCACTAGTTTGAAATGGAAAGCGGTTGTTAATAACTAGCTCTGGTTTACATGTTTCGTCAAAGATAGAATTGTCAAAGCGAAATCCGGTACACACGATTATGCGATCATAAACCAAGTTTTCTTTTTCATCGTGTGCATGTGTGTAAGAAACAGAAACCAGAAACTTATCATTCTGGCACTCTATTTTGTTGATAGTTGCATCCAAAAGAAGATTTTGGGATTTCAATTGGTAAGTATCTAAGAGATTGTTGTTTACTGCCCGTAGGTGTCCTACATATTTTGTCTTCCAAGCTAGCGATACCGGATTAGGACTGGTTATATGGAGTAGTGATGTTGTTTCTACCAGCTTATCAGCAGTTTCAAAACCGGAATTGCCTTTGCCAATGATTAATACTCTTTGATTTGTAAAATCTTCAGGATTGATAGATACATTAGTATAGTTTTCTGCTAACTCAATCCCAGGAATTGACGGAATGTATGGATTAGAAAAACCCGTAGCAATGATTAGACGTGCTGTAAAATAAATATTACTTTTACTATCAATCACCATAAACTTATCATGTTTGCAAATCTTGACAACTTGGCAATTGTATTTCACTTTCAGGTGAAAGTGAGTGACAAAATCACTGAGATATTTCACAAGATCATCTGTATGCGGTAAGTACTGCTTACTATAATTTTTAAAACGCATTTCCTCACTATCACTTAGCAGTGAGTTCCAATCCCATCGGAGATTAATTTCAGGATCATCATACCCAGTGTAAATTTTATTAATTGAAATCAATTTCTTATGTCTGGGAAAGTTTTTGAAAAAAGTCCCGGCATTCTCGCCTGCTTCTAATATTAGATAATTACGATTAGATTTTTCTAGAAAATAGCCCAACTGTATTCCAGCAGGACCAGCACCAATAATTAAGTATTCAAAATCAGCAGAAATGTTCATATTTTTAACTATAGCAACTCAGATATTTTCCTTCGCACAGAAATTACAAGGTATGTATGGGCATAGTGACTAAACACCCTTACACTTTCAGAAACACAAACAAATTTATAGTTTAGTTCTTTCTGTAGCTTTTAATAGTTACTCCTCAATAGGGTACTTTTCTACATACTCCATCATCTCATTAAAGGCTTCCGTAAATACTTCAAATACTTTTTCCACCACTGCAAAAGCTTGAATTGTTTGCTCATCAGTAAGTTGTATTCTCTCAATTAACTGCTCTACATCATCAGTTCCTGTAGTATGACCAGTTTCTACATAAAAGTGATGCTGACCAAAATAGCGATAGCTTTGCTTAGTAATTTGTTCAAGTTCTTGTGCTACTTGTGCAGTTCGAGCTAAAGCAACATTTCCTGTTGCCTCTATCGCCTCAATAGCTGCTAGCACGACAATAGGTTCGGCTAGAAATGTATATAGCGCAATTTGATGACAAATCTGGCGTGTTTTATACGTTTCTTCTCCAAAATAAAAATTCATAGAATCACTGAAATTCATAGATTGATTCAACCCCAGTTTCTCGAGATCTTCTAGAAACCATATCCAGTGATGGTCATCTTCGTAAGTGTGCTTATTAATTAATTTTTGAATTGGATTATTCGTTGGTTCTTTTCGTATATCATATTTGATCAACTGTCCAAAACCCATTGCAAATGGAGCTAAACAGGGTGCCCAAGCTAACCGTTGTTTCGGATTTATGCTCTTATCTTGCAAATACTGAAATAACTTTAACTGGGCGAATGCTTGCTTCTTTTGTTCAATAAGCGCAAGTACTTTTTTCATCTTTAAAACTCCATGTTGAATATGTTTTTGATAAAGATGTGTCTATCACTCTGCTTTATCCAGTGTTTAATAAAATATTAATAGCACTCTTATTAG
>JAQYWN010000487.1 GCA_029379265.1 Rhizonema sp. NSF051 | reverse complement strand
ATAATATTCACTTATAATAACTACAATTGTTAATTTAGCTACATTTGCTCTTGAATTTCCAGATAATAACTGAGAAAATTTTGGGAGAGCTATATACGCAATAGCCAAGATAAAGTTAAAAAACGAGAGTGTGAATTTATATAAACTCAGTCTCAAGTGCTGTTAGCAGTAGGATGATGACACGCCGCAGAGAAAGTCTACTAGACCTATCTTGTTGATTGGTAAGGTCTAATGATAGCTCAAGGCTGAAGGATGAAGAAATCCTTTCTTAATGTTCAAAGTAGGGAACGCAATGTATTCATAGTCTGTCAAGAAGTTTGCCAAGATTGTTGTGACAGGTTGAGAACGGCTGTTGCCGCTACATTTTTCGCCCTTTCAAAAACGGACAACCAAGCGCGCAAAGTCTTCTAGACGGAAGCTTGCGTCCTGAGAGCTTTGGATTCTGAGGCGGTTGGTCTATTTTCTTGTTGAGATGGCTGTCAATAACAGTCTCAAATTGCAGAGAGTGATAATCGTTTGAGCGTGGAGATTTTGTCGCTCTGTTGTCAGTTTTGTCCGGTTTCATGCTGAAGCCTGACGTTAAGGCAACTGTGGTACAAATGCATGTGTGTCGGGTCAATTTTCTGAGATTGATGCTCCATATGGAGTTTTCCCCCTCACTCAGTACGACAAGAAAGATGATATTTTTGTTTTGGGTGAGACTTTTATCGCTTAACATTGGGTTTGGTAAGACTTTTGTAAGACAAAAAATCGTTAATTGACAATAGTCGAAAGTTGTTAACTTTACTTGACAAAGTTAAGAAAGGACGACCTAAGAAACAACTCAGAACTCAGAGTTCAGTAGTCTATTAGCCAGATAGTAAAAAATAATACTTAAAGTCGTTGAGTGGCTTTCCGAACGCCGTTTGTGATTGCATCTACTCAAGAGAGAAGAGTGTTCAAGAGCATTCGGAGCGAACACAAGCCTCATACTTGCTGCCTCACCATTATTTATTTATGGAGAAAAGAAAAAATGTATTTCAAGCAGAGAGTGCATGGTAAGCGAATTCCAAGAGATAAATCCCCGTCGAGTCCAGTTTATAGGGATGTGTTCTGAATTCTGAGTTCTGATTTAGATGTTCTTCTTAAAGGGAATGCCATTCATAGTCATAAATCCTGAGTAAAATAGTTATCTTGTACTCAAGAACACAAGGGATAAATAACACTCCGACAAAAGACAGACTGTCAGCACTTTTGAGGGTGGACTGGTATTAATAAAGTAAACTATATAGTAACAATAAGAGCACCGACCGAGTTAACAATAAGCAGCTTGCTCGTTAAGTGGTCAGAGGTTAGAGACTAATGGGGAGATATGAGAAGCGACCAGAAAACCCAAGACAAACAGATTCTTTTGGGGCTGCAGAAACTGCCTTACGGGTGGTCACAGAAGAATTACAAATTATTCACCGGAATTTGCTGAAGTCGTTACAGGAAGATTTAAAGCGGCTACAGGTAGAAAAGATCCGCCTAAGTGATGACATTAAACAGTTACAAGAGGAAAAAGAACAGTTGCAGGGGCGGAATATCAGCGACCAGCAGGCGATGGTACGTCAGTTGGCGCAAGTTTTAGCCAGTCACATAACTGTACAATTACAATCCTCTCTGGAAAGTTTAACTAACCAAGCAGTACAACGTGTCTTGGTGGGCGAAGCCTCAAGAGAAAGCTTAGGAGACGGAACTTCTAAATTGACTGAAAATACCGAACAACTCCTTGGTTCTCTAGATGACAGCCTTACTATCACCTTTAACACGCTGCAACACGATTTAAAAAACTATCAAAGTCGTCTTTCTCAACAAATCTCCCAGATGCAAAGTCAACAGCAGTTAGGGGAAGCACTTTTGGCAGAATTAGTTAATCGCCTTCGAGAAGAATTAGAAAAAACAACAGCAGAAACTTCCTCATTTGTCATTAAAGAAGCGCCACCTCAAGTTGAACCGACTCGGCTGCAATTGGAAACAAAGTTACAAATGAACAGCAGCCCTGATGCTGTACCACCAAGTAACCCGCCTCCATCTGAAAGTATCGTCTATCCTCCTCATAGAACAGTCCCTCCTTCTGTAATAGCGGCAGAACAAGCGCCGCTAAAGCCGATAGAAAGATTGTCTCTTTCCTCAACAGGTTTATGGCTGATTGTATTGTCAACGATGGTGTCGTGTCTTTACAACATCGCTATTAAGGTGATTTTTCGCCAAGATTCGCAAATTTTGGGCGTGTTTGAGGTTGAGCGTTTAATATCGCCGACTTTGGGTAACACTCTATTAATTCTAATGCTAAGGATGCTTGTGGTTGTGCCACTGATGCTACTATTAGCACCTATTTTGCATCCGCAAGTTTGGCAAGATTTACAAAACTTAGTTGACTCAGTACGAAGTCGTCAAAATCACAATAATGCAAACACAAAGCGCGTATTAGTAATTTCAATTGTCAGTGGGTGCTTTTTATTTTTGTCTCAGGTACTTATTTATCTTGCTATCGGTCACGTTGCAACTGGAGTTGCGATCGCACTTTTCTTTATATATCCCACGATCACTGGTGTATTATCGTGGCTACTATTCCGCGATCGCCTTAACTCCTACAGTTATGTCGCGATCGCCTCAATTTGCTTGGGAGAATTGCTGATCTTAGGTAGTTCCACAAACGTAGGTATGAGTAATATCTCTTTGGGAAACACCACAGCAATAGCATCAGGAATAGCTTTTGCTTTGTATGTGGTTCTGACGCGCCAATGTGCTTCCAAACTACATCCAGTCACATTCACTTTAATCAACTTCACGACGATGCTGCTGTTGTCGTTTGTGGGTTTGTTACTACGTTTACCAGTAAGTTGGAGCCTCCAAGTCAATCCTGACCACTTGTTAGAACTTATATTAAGTGCTTTTATCTTAGGTGTACTGACTCTATGCGGCTATTTATTAAACATTTTCGGCATTCGCAAAATTGGTGCAACACGATCAGCCATTTTCGGTGCTAGTGTTCCTGCTTTAACCGTAATTTTTGCAGGCTTGATGATTCAGGAAACTTTACAGTTGATACAGGTTTTCGGAGTTATGCTTGTGAGTGTAGGAACAGCTACGTTTAGTTTTGATAAAATCCGAAATCGAGTGAACCCTTCAAGTTTTACAAAATAAAGAAGGATAATGAGTTTTACTCGCTAGCAGATTTCCTGCACCAGATTTACGATTTTGGATTGTATCCTTTGGCTAAATCTGGGGCTTGAGCATCGGGCGTTGCATCATCTTATATTTATTCCATATAGCAATTCTCCGCAGATTTCCGCGCCAATAAAGACCAGGAAGGTCTGTTAGTTTGTCCGCCAGAGATTGCTATAGTAAAAACGAGGGGTTGCTACAAACCTGACTTTGAACAGATCCTGATCTTCCCATCATCTATTACCTTGCATAACTATATAACTAACGAGTAAGATTAAATAAGAGATACAAGAGTTTAATTTTGTATACCTTTTAACATATCTGACTAACGCAAATTGCTAGGATTAACAGAAATGTTGTCAAAAAGTAAAGGTATTTTGAACTTTGAATTATCTCCTCTATTTGAGGTATGTGAACACTCCTCGAACCAAATCCCCCTATTGTCAAAACATCACCTGGAGTTTTGAGCAAAGCGGCGGTTTACGACATGATTTAAGCTTGATCAGAAGAATAATGTTATTATTATCGCAGCGATAGCTCTGAAGGGAAGCTCTCCCCGACGAGCAACAGTGGAGACACCCGGCTTTGGCGGCATACCTGTTGAGGTAGGAACATTGAACCTAGGCAAGCGAGTTATCTTAGCAGTGCCCAAAATCAATCGGCATGATAAGAATTATCTTTTTTTGATAGTATCTAAAGTGATCTAAGCGCGGATAGTACCCAACCTGACACTGTTCGATCTGTTAAGCGAGTCAATCACCTTCAAGTTTGGTAATGGACTCTTACCTTGTAGGTTCTTTGCTCGTCTTGTGTCAGTACTAGCCCAAGAGAAAAAAAGTTACACTTATAGAATTGCCGATAATTACTCTTGCATAAAAACTTCGTAGACACTGCTTGTAAAGCAACAGCGCCCTTGAGTACTGTTTCTTGCGTTATGCAAGAAAACACGGATGAATTTTTGATTATGATTACTAACGGTACTCATAATTAACGCATAATTAGATAACCTGAAATGAAGCATTTGCTATCAGTCGGGTGTATACTACATATTTTCCTTTGACCGAGAACTTTGTAAACGTGCTATTCAACTGTCTGTAAATATGAGTAACGACGTAGATCTGATCAAACGTCTTGGCCCCAGCGCAATGGATCAGATCATGCTATATCTGGCTTTTAGTGCCATGAGAACTAGTGGGCACAGGCATGGGGCGTTTCTAGATGCAGCGGCAACGGCAGCAAAGTGTGCAATCTACATGACCTATCTGGAACAGGGACAAAACCTGCGAATGACAGGACATTTGCATCACCTTGAGCCGAAGCGGGTGAAAATTATTGTTGAAGAAGTCAGACAGGCTTTGACTGAAGGCAAGTTGCTGAAGATGCTGGGTTCTCAGGAACCACGCTATCTGATTCAATTTCCTTATGTCTGGATGGAAAAGTATCCTTGGACTCCTGGAAGATCTCGTGTTCCCGGTACAAGTCTGACATCAGAAGAAAAAAGGCAAATTGAGCAGAAACTACCACCCAATCTGCCTGACGCTCAAATCATCACCTCTTTTGAGTTTCTGGAGTTGATTGAATTTCTGCACAAGCGATCGCAAGAGGACTTACCACCTCACCACCAGATGCCTTTAAGTGAGGCGTTAGCAGAACATATCAAGCGCCGTCTGCTATATTCTGGCACTGCGACACGCATTGATTCTCCTTGGGGAATGCCTTTTTACGCTCTCACCCGTCCTTTTTATGCCCCTGCAGATGATCAGGAGCGTACGTACATCATGGTGGAGGATACCGCTCGGTATTTCCGGATGATGAGAGATTGGGCAGAAAGACGACCAACCGCAATGCGACTCTTAGAAGAGCTTGATATATTACCAGAAAAAATGGAGCAAGCTATGGAAGAATTGGATGAAATTATCCGAGCTTGGGCGGATAAGTATCACAATGACGATGGATTACCAACTATCCTACAAATGGTTTTTAGTAAAAAAGAAGATTAGATTTTACGAATCGCTTTGATTTATTAAGAATCTACCAAATGGTAGATTCTTATTTTTGCCAATTAATAAACTAAAATTGCACAAATCCTAGTACTGCTTCGGAGGGAATTCAAAATTAAAAAGCTTGAAATACAAGGTTGATGGCTGTTTGGAATGGTGAACCAGCGCGAATGACGGCTTAGCCCGCTCTCACGGCGACTGGTGTTAGCGATCTTCGAGGAACGAGCGTCACGCGAAGGGTAACTCTATTTCCGCGCCCGGTGTACTAATGAAGGTTTTTCCAAAACCGTAGATCTGTGTGGAGAAAGCAGGGGAGGCGGAAAGAGAAATTAGTTCTTTCCTCCCCTGATCCTGATCGCCCTGCTCTTTGAACTTCGGGCGGGAATAGAGTCCTTTACCTGCTTGTACCAGGTGCTGGAGTTAGGGGAGTCTGTATGCTGGGAGGATTTTCTGGAGATGGGGCAGTTCGAGTCCCGCCAGGATTCCCAGGATATGGAGTTCCAGATGAAGACGGAGTGCGCTCAAAATTTTGAGGAGTTTCCTGTCGTGTTCCAGCTGGTATAAATGTAGGTAACAAGCCGCTAACGTTATCACTAGCGTTGATACAAGTCTCCATAGCTTGAGTGGGGGCAACGTCGATTTCAGCACGCAAACCAACCACACATTGAGCGAAGTTAACTGGTAATAAACTGCGACCACAGTAACTTAAAACTGTAGGGTCAACAGCTTCCCGACTCTTCTTGTTAATACCAACGACGCACTTTGCCACATCAGTGGGACGTCGTGCTTGTCTACAGGTCGAGAGTGCCTCTGCAGGAGAAATTTGCGTCTGCTGCTTAATTCTGTATACGCAAGAAGATAAGTCTCCCGGACGCGCTGCTGATGCACAAGCTTGCGCCCCAGATTCTGCAGCTAGACCAACCTTTAAAAGGCGAGCCGTACAGACACGGTACTCATTGTAATATGTAGCGTTAACATCGGCATCGTAATAGTAGGGACTGGCAGCTGTACCAGGTAAAGTAGTTGCCAACCATCCAGCTATAGCTAACATTGGTGTAATAAGCTTAATTGCTTTGCTTTTATTGCCTAACATCTCAATTCTCCAAACACCCAAAGTTATGCTATCTCATAAGAGTGAAGAAGGGCGACGGGGAATCCTACTTCTTTATGGGTATGGAAAGATAGTTAAGGGACATTGGTTTTTATCAAATCACGCGCAGACAAATAACGATCATACAATTTTATGT
>JAQYWN010000486.1 GCA_029379265.1 Rhizonema sp. NSF051 | reverse complement strand
AGCGGTGAACAGCGCTGCAGGAGGGTTTCCCTCCGTAGGCGACTGTGAACCCGAAGGGCTTCTCGCAGAGTAGCGCAACTACGAGCCTATTTCAGAGTCAAACATATCAAATACAAAATCTAAAATGTATCACAAAGCTTACGGCATTATTGAAACCTTAGCACCTGTCCATGTCGGAGCGAGTGCGGGGGAAGAAACGGGTAATTTGAACTTGATTTTCCGCGACCAATTCACCCAGACAGGGATTATTCCTGGTAGTTCAATTCGGGGTAGATTTAGAGCAGATATGCGGGAAATCAAGAAGAATGAAAATGAAATTAATGGTAATGCAAAAAGCATTGAAGAGTTAGAAAAAAGCCAAAAAGACAAGGAAAGAAAATGGTATGGGCATGAAGCCATATCAGGAGAAGATAATAAAACGACAGAAGCATTAATAAAGTTTGAATATGCTTCTCTGGTATGGCTTCCGGTATTTTGCCCCGGACAACCGATTGTCTGGGTAACATGTCCAAGGTTGCTCAAACGTTATCAGCTTGTAGCTGGAATCAACGCAGATTTACCGAAACCATATTCAGCACCGAAAACTTTACAAAGTCGTCAAGTTGGCACTAATCATCGAGTTCTATTTTTCAACCTGGGTTTTGTGGAAATTGAACATGAGGACAATCTCTCTGCTTGGATACCAACTGGTACTGATTTAACCCTTGATAGTTTACTAGTTGTTGCTGACAATGATATTGCCATGTTGCACGATATGGCGCTTTATCGTCAAAGTCGGGTGAAGTTAGCAGATGAGGAAAAAAAGGTGGAGGTAGGTGCGTTTTTTAACGTGGAAGCTTTACCGGAGGGAAGTATTTTGGTGTTTCCCATCGCTTTGAAGCAAAAAGGTTGGAAACCGTTTGGGGATGAGAAAAAAACAGAAGAACTATATTTTGGTGGTTTAGAATCGATTGGATTTGGTCATTGTCGCGTAAGCTTAGCAGGAGACTATTAATCATGGGTTGGAAATCTTACGATTTAGATCGAGAAGCGCAACAATTGGTATTGGATGCGAAAAGGCGAGATGAAAAGTCTCTCAATCAGTCTTATAAAATGCGGATGGCTGTTGCTTATGGCTTAGAGCGTTTTTGGGGTGAGCATTTGCGTTTGCAAGCGAAAGAACCAGAGAAATCTCAATATTGGAAAGAAACTTGGGACGCACTAGTGGGAATTCTGGAACAAGCCTCTGTTTTGATTCCTAACGAACCAGTTAATGCTAACAATGTTAACCAAATTCAAGCCATGTCTGAGCAACTGTGGCAGTTAAGAATTGATGAACAGCGAGTGGCTTTAGCAGTTTTAACTCAACTTTGCGATTCTCTTGTTTGGTGGACGCAACGTTATAAATAAAGGATGAACAATCATGGCTATTCCTGAACCTGCGAAAAAAGTCCCGATGTTGTTTCGGGCACAAATTAATGGACGTTGCCAAATTCAACGACTTGTTCCTGGTGCAACTGAGCAAGACGCTACACGTTGGGCTTCGGAGTGGGTGGAGAAGACTTATCCCCAACTGAGAGAACCTGCGGCAAACGTTCAAACTCGCACATATAATTTGACTTGGCGATTTATTACCAATAGCGGAATTGATGAAGGTGTGATTCGTCCTGTCATTGGTGCAAATGGCTGGCCAGTGTATCCTGGTAGTAGTATGAAGGGTATATTCCGTCGTGCTTGTACAAAAGAACAACGCGATCTCTATTGCGGTAAATCTCTGGCAGATGGTGATTTTCAACCTGGTATTTTGCGTTTTCATGGTGGTTATCCTACCGACACTGCTTGGACGGAAAACTTGGTAGATATTGTTCACCCCCAGCAAAATTGGCAAGTAAAATCAAGTCAAAAAGATAGTGGAGCTTTTATTCAGATTTCTCTACATCAACCCGAACTGCGATTTGGTATTTCTAGTAATACACCTTTAAAAGACTCTGAGTGGGAAATCATCTGGAATATTTGGGAAAAAGCCATCTCCACAGGAATTGGTTGCCGCGTCAGTGCTGGATACGGGCAACCCGCTACTCACACGGGTAATGTTCTTTACCGTAGTAAACTCAAAGGGCAAGGGCAAGCAGCTAAGCTTATTGATGGCACAGGAGAGTTTCGCGCCAACATCTTTCGTGCGGCAGTGCGAGGGCATGCATTGCGAATTTTTGGCGGACTGAGTAATGCAGAGACGGCAGATAAAATTGTTAATAATCTGTTTGGTGGGATTCAAGGTGAGGCAATCATTGGATTGTTGGGAATGAGTTTCCAACTTCTCAAGGATAAACCCGGAACTTTTGGCAGAGCTGGTTATATTCAACCAACCTACAATATAGAAGGGGAATTAACATGGTTGTTAGCGAAAAAACTACCTCACCCAGAACATGAAGAAGCATTGAAAAAACTCATCTCCGGCTTAACTCGGTTTGCGATGGTTTTGGGTGGTTTTGGTAAATCATGGCGACGGGCAGATCACCGCTTATTTTATGAAGAATACTACGAAAATGAATATAAATCCCTGATTGGTTGTCATTGGCAATGGTTAACAGAGCGATCGCTCGCTCTTGATGTCCAAGTGCGTAAGCTCGATCAACTCGGTGGTTTTATCGATAAAGTACAACAAACAGCCATTGAGTGGATGCAACTTCAAGGTATCACTCCCAACAAAGCTCAAAAAGCAGATTGGCGAGAAGCATGGCACCACGATACAGTACAGGTATGGGGACGGGAAGCTGATAGCGCAGAAGACTCTCAAGCTATCTTTTGGTTGCATCAACCATATCAGGATGAAATTCGCGGCATACAACCATCTGGTTCGATTTACCGTTCGTCGCTGACTGGACAAATAGGGCAGATAGGTAGATTATGGCATCGGATGTATCCTGTTGTGAAGTTAGTCAAAAACCCCCAAGATCCAAACGGAAAACCAATTCCCAGAACCACACCAAAATACTTGGAATTTTTGACTTTATTTCCCGATAATTCTACTGAGTCTCGCCAGTTTCTACAGTTTCTCAATTCTCAATCTCATCACTCAAATAGTTTTCAAAGACTGTGGTAAAATCACTCATAATTAAAGAACCTCACCCCCCAAACCCTCTCCGCAGGCGAGGAGGGGAGACAAAGCTTAGCAAGGATCGCTCTTGGGGTTTAGCAGAAATTAAGCTTAATTAGCGCGTTTATAACAGTTATCGTTTGAGTCACATACAGAATGCCCTCACTCTGCTAAGAACGATCACCCCTCTCCCCAGTTTGGGAGCGGGACACTTGGTGAGAGCGAAAGTGTATGAGATACAATAGAGAAACGCTATAAATGGGCTACTGACGCGATCGCATGCGGGGAAATAATTTACAGAAATTGAAGGGCATTTTTGTGTAGATTATTTACATTAATAAAATAATCCCTTCTGGCAGGTACGTTTATGACCGCTCTTTACGGAGGAATTGACCCTAGAGACATCCCAACTTATTCGATTGGTGATGCAGCTCACTATCTACGCATTCCAAAAGTTACGATTCGCTCATGGACAGTTGGGCGATATTACCAGATCGCTTCAGGCTCTAGTTTCTTCAAGCCCCTTATTTTAATTCATGAGCGCAAGCCACGGCTCCTCTCATTTACCAACCTAATTGAAATTCACGTTCTTCGAGCAATTCGCCAACATCACAAAATTCAATTAAATAACGTGCGAGATGCTCTCGACTTCGTAGAGGAGCAGTTTCAAGTCTCTCACCCCTTAGCGCGTGAGATATTCCGTACTGATGGCGTCTCTTTGTTTATCGAGCGATATGGTTCTCTTATTAACGCCTCAAAAAGCGGAAAAGAAGAATTAAGAGATGCTTTCAATGCTCATCTTGAACGAATAGAACCTGACGACACGGGGCTTGCCATTAAACTCTATCCCTTTACTCGCCCTCACGAGGAAAATAGCCCTCGCATAATCGTTATTGATCCCAGAATTGCCTTTGGTCGCATTGTTATCGATGGAACGGGGATTGCTACTGATGTCTTGGCAGAGAGATATGAAGCAGGCGACTCAATTGACGAACTAGCTTATGATTACGAAGTAGATCGCCTCAAGATTGAAGAAGCTATTCGTTACGAGATGCTTGCTGCATGAGTCAATCCCAGTCAATCGTTTTTTTCGTAGACAGGTGTCTGGGTAGCAAGCGCCTTATAGAAACACTTCGCAACTCGGGCATTAGTGTTGAAATTCATGACGACCACTTTCAAAAAGATGCTGAAGATGTAGATTGGTTACCAGAGGTTGGTAAAAGAGGCTGGGTGGTTTTGACCAAAGATGCCAGGATTGGTAAACGTACCTCAGAAAAAATTGCTGTTGCAAGCGCCAGAGTCAAAATGTTTGCGCTTGCCTCCCAAAATCTATCAGGAGAGCAAATGAGTGAAGCTTTCCTAAAAGCGATTGTCCACTTACAAGACTTTGTTAGAGGCAATCCTGCCCCATTTATTGCCAAAATCTATCGTAATGGACGCATTGAAATGTGGCAAGACAGTTCAATGTTATTAAAGGAATTGCAACAACTCTCAATGTAAATGCTCAAATCTCCCTTTTATGTGATCCAGTGAGCAAATTCGATCGCAAACGTATCATTTAAGATTGCAGAACGAATCTTTTGAGTAAAGCGAATAAGTTCGGTAATGTTATGAATGCTTAACAAGGTGTAGGCTAAAATTTCTTGCGATCGCACTAAATGAGATAAATAAGCACGGGAAAAGTTTTGACAGGCGTAGCAAGGACAAGTTTCATCCAAAGGAGCAAAATCCTCTCGAAACTTAGCATTTTTCAAGTTCCAGCGATCGCCTTGTACCATTGCGGTACCGTGTCTTGCCCAACGAGTGGGAATCACGCAGTCAAACAAATCAACACCAGAGGCGATCGCCACTGCCATCTCCCGATGAGTGCCTACACCCATCAAATAACGTGGCTTTTGAGGTGGGAGTAGTGGCGCTGTCAATCGGACAATATCAGCTATCAATTCTGGCGGTTCTCCCACACTGACACCACCGATAGCATATCCTGGTAGATCCAACTTAGATAAAGACTCAGCCGCATGAGAGCGTAAATCTAAATACACTCCCCCTTGTACAATACCAAACAAAGCTTGGTCGCTGCACTGATGCGCTGCCATACACCGTTGTAACCAACGGTAAGTGCGTTCTGTGGCAAGTTCCACTTCTTGACGACTTGCTGGGTATGGCGGACACTCGTCAAACGCCATAATCACATCTGCCCCCAGAATATTCTGAATCTCAATTGAACGCTCTGGTGTTAAATTTATAATTTGACCATCGTGTGGTGAGCGAAATGTCACACCTTCTTCAGTAATTTTTCGCATTTCACTCAAGCTGAAGACTTGAAACCCACCGGAATCGGTGAGCATCGGACCACTCCAACCCATAAACTTGTGCAGCCCACCACCTCCAGCCACAATTGCTTCACCTGGTTGGAGGTGCAAATGATAAGTATTGGAGAGGACCATTTGTGCTCCAGTTTCCTGTAGTTGGGCTGGAGTGAGAGTTTTGACGTTAGCTAGCGTTCCTACGGGCATAAACCGTGGGGTTTCAACCGCACCGTGAGGAGTCAAAAAAACGCCAGCCCGTGCTTTCGTCTGGCTACAGCAAGCAAGACACTCAAAAGAAAATTTAGTCATTGGTCATTGGTCATTGGTCATTGGTTATTAGTAACAAATGACAGAGGACAAATGACAAAGATCTTAAAACAAATCGCAATTATCGTCATCAATTTCCGCATCCAATCTGGCTGAGAGCACCTGTTCCATCATTGCTTCGATCGCAACAACGTTGAAGGAACGTTCTTGTCTCTCTTGTTGGGGGGTAGATAGGGGAATCAGCCGCAGACAACTACTTTCTTGCGTGAGATCGAAGCAGGTTTGTTGTTGCGGCGACTGTTTGAGTTCTAGGTAATCAAAACTATGGACATTCAAATAAAGCGCGTGGTTAGCGACGATGGTAGATTGTCGCGGATTGGCAAACACTTCCATGACATCAGCTTCACCCTCGCTCTGCAACTGTCCTTCTTGGGTGTATATGTAGCGGACACGGCCTAAATCCGCTAACAACCGCCGCATATCAAGCTTATTCACAATCACGCCCGTGTTGACAATACAAGGGGCTGGTATCTTAGTATCGGGTAGATGTTGACTCATAATTTCGATAGCTTCAGGAGTGCAGGTGAGATACAACACGTCTAAATAGTCAATTTAACAGTTTTCATGCCTCCCTACATTTTAATAGTTATCAACATAGGAATAGTATGTAAACCAGCTGCAATTAGTTATTTTTAGAAAATCGACATAACAAAGCTGCAACTGATAAAATTGCCAATCTCTAATAATAATGTCATTGTCTGTTATTATACGGTAAATTAACTATTTTT
>JAQYWN010000485.1 GCA_029379265.1 Rhizonema sp. NSF051 | reverse complement strand
ATTCAAATTGTCTTATATATTACTGACCATAACTAAATCAACGAGTTCCGTGTTGCCATTTCGGCATCATTTTCATTAAGGTTAGTTAAAAAGTAGTCTTTTATACTATTCTTTATTTGTCCTTAGTCGTGTGTTCTTTGTACCTAACGAGCAAAACTGTCAGCATGCACACCCAAAGTACTGCTACTCTGTCAGCCCATTCGTGAATCAGTATAACTCTACAAGTCGATCAAACTGAATAGTGAAACCTAAATTCAAAACGAGCAACCCTCACTGAACCGTATTTTATACTTCATCAATGAACACTTAACAAAAAGTTAAAGGCAGCTTGATTGCTCCGGCTGCCTTTTTGAAAACTTTTGAATGCTGGGTTTAGACGACTTCCCACCAACCAAGAGCTGGTCCGATAAAACGGATGATGATCCAAAATGCTATCAAACCGCCAATGCCAAATTTCGCAATGCGACTTGACCATTTTACGAATAGTTCTGCTTGGGTTTTGGTGATCGGAACCCACGATAAAATTGTTGGTTCTTGACCGTATTTTTCTCCAAGTGCAGTTTTACGACGCTTCGCTTCACCCATAGTGTTAAAAATAAATCCGTGCTAACGCTGATAATAGCGTTTACTAGACAGCGATCTCACATGAAATACTTAATATTTATTAAAACTCTAAAACTATAGCTTAAAGGATTTAGTCTCTTGATGGTGCTATAGTCTACAACTAAAACGGGACGCACCACCCTGGTTCTCTCTACCTTCCATTCCAAAGGCTGACAAAGGACAATTTATATTTCAATTCTTTGTTCGATAACAGTTCACTTTCCTCAGCCTTTTATAAATAGATTTACTGAGATTCTTCCTCACGAGCAGTAGAAAAGAGATTGGGATCGAGATAGTCAATGCGTGATAGGGGACTGAGAGCTGCAAGAACTTGTGCACCATAGCTTCGGATAACTACACGCGTATCTAGCAAAGCAACGATCCCCTGAGTGTCTCGCATCGGAGCGATCGCGCGCTGTAATTCATTCAAAGCCTTTGGTAACAAGTACAAACGAAACCAATCCTGGTGTGATCGCTTGTAATGAGATACAATACCCGCCACCAAGGGATTTTCTAAGGTTGGTAGAGGTAAAGTCGCGATGATTAAAAGTTGAGGTGCAGGCAGGACGCTTTGATACTCACGCCAAAATTCCCAACCGCTGATCAAAATACCATTTTCATCTAAACAAGTTTTTTCCACCTGTACCCGTGAACCAAACTCTGAGGCAAGAATTGCCCCGACTTGCGATTTCAAAGGCACATCCCCTACCAGCACAACTGTTAATCCTGATGTGCTAGCACTAATGCATAGTAGTGTGCGAACTTTGTGAATAAATGCTGCTTGAAATTCAGGAGTATTAGGTAAGGGTAACTGATAAGGGATGTACAGTTGAATTGCTGACGTGTGGCTGTCTGAGGAAAATTTCAAGCAAGTTAAGTCATCCAAACCCAAACGTTGGCGAAAAATTGGAGCCTCTGCTTCTGGTTCTAAGGCACTGCCAATTAACACTACGGGTTGGCGATCCCATATTGGGGATAGTATTTTCCCTAATTCAATTGGGGTGGAGTGCAAGGAAAATAAACCTTGACGACGGGCAATCGTAGCCCAAAGCAGGGGAGGGGCGGTGTAGGGGAGAGAGGGACTTTGAATATGGTTTTGAAATAGCGTGAACTTTTTCCAGGGATCGGGTAGATTCGCGACATCTAACACCGAATAGAGACGCATTAAAATCTCTTCTTCAAGCGGGGAGAGCAGATAACATTCGTAGGGATTAGCCGGATGCTGGAACAACTCATGTGTTAATTGCACTCGCGCACTCCGAATAACTTCCGCGATTTGCGGACAAGCTAGCATGAGCCGATCCCAGTCGTATGGTTCAATACTAACGGTTAGTTGATCACGCACCCAATCTTCTAAATCGTCCACACCATCAATAATTGTTGGGATGCCTTGAGGAAAGTCATTGCTATTCTGTAATTGCGCTCTTAACCAAGCTTCAGGGGAAACAAGCAAGAGTCCTTGAAAGTCGTCGGATGGCCAAGCGTTACCTGTTCTAATAGGTTTGTTGACTTGTAGCCATTGCTGTAGACGGGGAATTTCTACTTTTAGCAGGCGTTGTTGCACTGCCTCTGTTGCAACAATAATTACAGGATCATGCCACATCAGTGCCGATGCCACAAAGCTAGTACGATATCGTCCTTGATAACCTGAGACTGCCCCTACTTGAATTAAGGCACTTCTTTTCAGGCGTAAGGCGCGTGCCACCAACCGTGCCATCGTCAAATGATGAGGCCACGAAGGGAAACCTGTCTGACTTCGCAGGAAATTATGTAGTGACAAATGAACTTCGGCCTCAATCACACGCTTTTCATCCCATACAAAGTAATGTTTACTGCTGTCTTCCCCATTTCTATTATGTTGTTATTTGCCAATGGTTAATTGTTAGTTGTTATATTAACCACTAACCGCTAATGTCAGGGCGGGTTTAAAAGAATATTGCATCTGCGGTTGACGCCGTGATCGCCCTCGTTCAGCCCACGACAAACTTACTAATCACCAGTTACTTAAATTATGCCAACTTATACAGGAATTTCCAGCGAAGCTTTTAGGCATCCCCTAGATCGCCAAGCTGAACAAACTTTACGCAGTTTGCCCGGATTTGACTTAATCGCGCGTAAATTCGTGGAATTTTTCTACGAGCGCCCTCAATTAGTCTATCTTATGGGTAACAGCATCCAAGTTGGACCGCGTCAATATTCCACTATTTACCAGATGCTTCGAGAATGTGCGCGGGATTTAGACATTTATCCAGAACCGAAACTCTTTGTCTCGCAAAATCCTCAAGCAAATAGCTATGCCCTGGGGCAAGAACATCCTTATGTAGTTATCAATACAGGGATATTAGACTTACTGAATGAATCTGAGATTATGGCAGTTTTAGCTCATGAATTGGGACATATTAAATGTGGTCATACTATTTTAATTCAAATGGCGATGTGGGCGATGAATGCTGCTTCCGCCCTTGGTGAATTGACCTTTGGTATAGGTAATTTCGTCAGTCAAGGTTTGATTTATGCTTTTTATGAATGGCGGCGCAAAGCGGAGTTATCTGCTGATCGCGCTGCTTTGTTAGTTATGGATGATTTAAATCCAGTTATGACTTCAATGATGAAAGTCTCTGGTGGCAGTCTTAAATATGCTAATGAATGCAGTTTACAGGAGTTCATCCGTCAGTCAGAAAATTATCAAGCACTTGATGGAGATGGACTCAATCAAGTTTATAAATTCTTGATTTATAATGGTTCTCAAGGTACAATGCTCAGCCATCCTTTTGCTGTAGAACGCTTACATTACTTACAAGAGTGGGCAAGCTCGGAAGACTATCAGCAAATTAAGAAAGGAAATTATCAGCGATCGCCTGCTTCAGGTGCAGTCAATGTTACAGCGGAAACGTCTCAAAACGAAGCAGAAACTTTGCGCCGTCAAATTGAAGAATTGCAACAAGAAATTAATAGAATTCAAAAACCTGATCGGTAAAGCAGTTAGAAATCAGCAATCAGCTTGTATTATTTGTAGCCGGAACTTAGATTCTGTTGAACGTATTTGCCCAATTTACTTCCCAATAATCGACCAATTGCTGACTTTTAACTGCTCCTGCTAATAAATTATACAGTCGGATCAAAGCGAAAATCGGCAACTAATGGCAGTTCAAAAAGAGTTTGCTCTGATAGCCTTTGGGAAAAGAAGAGTATTTCTAGGTTCTCTATTTCGCCAGTAGCAGGATTAAGACGAGCAATCACACCATAATCAATTTCTGCTGGTTCTTGATCTGGGTATGGGCGACGTTTGTTAATATACAAAGTGTCACCTTCGCGATTGTATTCAAATTCTAATTTCGCGTTCATATAATTTGTGGTATGTTGCTGTTGTCTAATAAGCAATTAGCCATCAGCTATCAGCATAAATAAATTTTTTCTTTGACTTATTGTTGAAGATTTACATAAGTCAGTTTTTATGCTGGTAGCACGACAGAACTTTCGGCTAAATGCTTCAAGAATTGGATCACCATTAAATAACAAGACAAATGCCTGTCAATGCTTTATAGCAAATTTAATCTTGATATTTCGAGGCAACCTTGAGATTTACTATTTCTGAAAATATTGGCATCTTTGCTAATGTTACAGAAATAACCTACAGCAAATTTCTAGCACAAATTCTTAAAGAATATCTTCCTAAGAGCAATTGCTATCGGTACAGAAAAATCCCGAGATAACTCTATTATAACTCTCATTCTCTTTGAACTCAAGAAGTAAGCATTCAGCTATCAGCTATGAGCAGGTATAACTTATAAGAATTCGAGTTAAGTTATGCTTGTCTAAAAAATTCAAGAATACAGTTGACTTTTAAACTGCTGAAGTGCTTGAATGCTGAGAGCAAATTTTGGTTTTTTTCCGGAATGCCATCAGCTGCTATTGTATTTTAAATGTGTCGGGGGCGAGATACACAGGTTTTCAGATCTGGCAAGCAAATGCGCGCATCCATGAGGCTCGAACCACGCCCTTTGAGATATCAGCCTACCCTTTGGGTAAACTTGTTGAGCCGAGGAATGGCAAGAGGGATATTAGGGCTGAAAGGTCTTACTTCTTTCGGTGCTTTATATTACCGTTTAGGGAGAAAGGGAGTGGGAGAGAAGAAATTGCATCGCTAATCTTACACCCGAGCAAAGAGAGTGTCAAAATAAAGTCCTGCCCCCTCAGAGTTCGTCAACTATGTCGGAAGAAGATATCCGTGCTGCACGGTTGGAAAAAGTAGAACAGCTCAAGCAGCTAAAAATTAATCCCTACGCCTATCGTTGGGAATCGACTCATCACGCTGCTGAGTTGCAGGAAAAATTTGCCGATTTGCCTACTGGTGAAGAAGTAGACTTGGAAGTCACCATTGCCGGACGTATCATGACGCGGCGCTTTTTAGGTAAACTGGCATTTTTCACTTTACAAGATGAAACTGGCACAATTCAGCTTTATCTAGAGAAAAAACGCATCCAAGAAGGCATGGTAGATATTGATACCGATGCCTTCAAGCATTTGGATAAGCTAGTGGATGCAGGTGACATCATCGGGGTTAAGGGGACGATTAAACGGACTGAAAAGGGCGAGTTATCTGTTTATGTCCAAATTTATACCATTCTCACCAAATCTCTTTTGCCTTTACCCGACAAGTGGCATGGGTTGACGGATGTTGCCAAGCGCTACCGTCAGCGTTATGTTGACTTGATTGTTAACCCTGAAGTCCGACAAACCTTTCGCCGCCGTGCTCAAATTACTGCTGGGATTCGTAGATACTTAGAAAATCGTGATTTTATAGAAATCGAAACTCCTGTTCTTCAAGGGGAAGCGGGGGGTGCGGATGCAAGGCCATTCATCACCTACCACAACACATTGGATATGCAGTTGTATTTGCGAATCGCGACAGAACTCCATCTCAAGCGGTTAATTGTGGGAGGGTTTGAAAAAGTGTTTGAACTGGGACGGATTTTCCGTAATGAGGGAATTTCTACCCGTCACAACCCGGAATTTACGACAATTGAAGTTTATCAAGCCTACGCCGACTATAACGACATGATGGAGTTGACAGAGGGAATGATTACCACTGTTGCTCAAGAGGTACTTGGTACACTACAAATTACCTACCAAGGTACGTCGATTGATTTGACTTCTCCTTGGCGACGTGTCACCATGCACGATCTTGTCAAGGAATATACAGGGTTAGATTTCAATTTTCCCACTCTGGAAGAAGCAAAAACAGCTGCTAAAAATGCTGGTATTGAAGGTGTGAATGGTTGTACTTCTATTGGGAAAATCCTCAACGAAGCCTTTGAACAAAAGGTAGAAGAAAACTTAATTCAACCTACTTTTGTCATCGACTTTCCTATAGAAATTTCGCCACTGGCAAAGCCACACCGTTCTAAACCCGATATAGTGGAGCGATTTGAGTTGTATATGGTAGGGAGAGAGACTGCGAACAGTTTCTCAGAGTTGACTGATCCTATCGATCAGCGCCAACGTCTAGAAGCACAAGCCGCACGCAAAGCAGCTGGCGATTTGGAAGCACAAGGTGTGGATGAAGATTTTCTCACGGCGTTGGAGTACGGTATGCCGCCTACAGGAGGTTTGGGTACTGGGATTGATCGCTTGGTGATGTTGTTAACTGACTGTGCTAGTATTCGGGATGCGATCGCATTCCCGTTACTTAAACCTGAAAAATCCCAAGATTCTGATACCGAATAAGGGGCAGGTGGAAGAAGTGCGAATATTGTAAAGCACCAAATTTTGCTGTAAACAAAAGTTAAGGTGTGCGTAAAAAGTTACGCACACCTTAACTTTTGGATTATAATTATAGTTACTCC
>JAQYWN010000484.1 GCA_029379265.1 Rhizonema sp. NSF051 | reverse complement strand
CCTAATAGTAATAATAAATTATTAGCAATCGGTAAGCAAAATGGTGAAATTAGTTTATGGGATACTTCATCAGGTAAGCAGAATGACAGCGCCACAATACCCCAAAATGTTGTAAAGATAGTGTTCGATTATGAGAGTAATGATAAACAGCTAGTGCTAGTAGCCATTGATGGAAAAGGCACTGTTAGGCGATTTTACACTGATGGCAAAAAGTTTGTCAAGAGTTGTGATTGTAAAGGCTTATGTGTTAAGGAATTCCCAACGAAGCTGGGGAATATAAAAAGCTTGGCGTTGAATCCCATGTCTGAAGAATTGGCAACCATTGACAAAGAAGGCGACGTTCAACTGTACTACACTCGAAGCTCTAAACCTATTAAATTAACCGAAACGAAAAAGAGTATGGATTTGTCGTTCAGTCCTGACGGTACGCAAATAGCAGTTAGTGGAAAGGACGGCACTGTAATAGTTTTCAACAAAGAGGGTAAGAAACTCTACGAATTCCAGACACAGGAAGGAAATATCAACACTTTAGCGTTCAGTCCCGTTAATACTAACAATACTAACCCTAATACTAATAGTATTAACCTATTAGCAACTGGTGGATATGATGACAAAATCAGGTTGATAGACATATCAAGCAATAAACCTACCCCATTACAAACACAAAAGAATGTCATAAGTGTGTCGTTTAGTAATGACAGCAAACTATTAGCCACCACTGGAGATGACGGCAAAGTTTTGCTGTGGGATGTAAAAGATGACAAAATCGAGTGGAGAAACATCTTGAAAACTGAACTTGATAAAAGAAAAACCAAGCTCGTCGAATTCAGTCCCAAGAGCAATCTACTGGCAACTGTCGAAGAAGATGACGTAGTTAGGTTATGGGACATCTCAGGCAAAAAGCTTAACCCCATAGAAATTAAAACGAACCAAAAAAATATTGATTTGGTAGCGTTTATTGGTGAAGGAAATTTAGTGGCAACCCGTGGAAAAGATGAAGGGAAGATTAAGCTGTGGGAATTTAAAGACGACAAGTTTGAGGAGAAGAATCTCTCTAACACCGCTTTTGACGAATTCCAAAAGCAGCAAAAGCAAAAAATTTATAGCGTAGCGTTTAGCAGTGACGCTAAGGGATTTGCAACCACTACAAAAGACAATAGTAACGTTCAGTTATGGGAAATTAATGGTAAGAAGAAGTCTGCTGAATTTCCAACTCAGCAAATAAACGCTTATGTAGCGTTCAGTCCTGATGGCACCCAACTGGCAACTGGTGGGGAGGGTGGCACACTTAAGCTGTGGGACACTAACGGGATTCAGCTCAAACAATTCAAAACGCAGCAGAAGACTATCTATAGTATTGTCTTTAGTCCGGACGCAAACAAACTAGTAATTATTGGCTCAGAGGAAAATAAAAATGAGAATTTACTCACGCTATGGGATGCATCTGGCAACGAACTTAAACAATTTGAAATACCGCTTGAACGTATCAAGAGAGTGAAGTTCAGTCCAGACCATAAGCGACTAGTCACTATTGGAAATAATGGCAATGCTAGACTATGGCAAGTTGGTGAGGTGGAGGATCTACTGCGGCTAACTTGCCATTTAGTGCCAGACTATTTAAAGCATAACCCTAATGTTGCTGAGAGCGATCGCCATCTATGTGACGAATGACAATTAAGATAAGCCGAAACGAAGATAGAATCATGACTTTTAGAAACGGTTTGCGCCCTTTAGGGGACTGGGACAAAATTTGGCGTTGCTGAACCAAAATATGAATCAGGCGATCGCCTCAAGCTTGCGGGCGCTATGCGCCCGCAGTGCCACTGAGCCATACTTAAGATAATGTATTACTAACCGAATTGAATGTTTAAGCATTTCTTCGGATGCGCGAGTAACAAAAAGTTTTACGATGTAGTCGAGCGCGAGATTATGCCTTAAACGGCTGTTTTCTCCTTCCACTCTTGTCATATACGTCTTACTAACGATGTGGTCTTCATTGCTACACAAGAACCGTTGGGGAAAACCCGTGTTTCATGCGTGTGACCTGCAATCGTTTGGGTTCCGTCAATACCCCGGTAAGAACTGAGTCCTTTCGCCAAGTGGGGCGTGAAACACATTGACCGTCTTACTTACCGTTTTGGTTAGAGCGTTATCAGTACCTATGTAGCATGGTGCTAATGAACGCTCCTCGAAAGATAACGAGGCTTATAGCGGTTCGCTTATCGCTAACCCGAAATCGATTTTCTCTTTGCTCCTGGTCGGTCGGTACTGACCTTAGGCGAGCAATCGTTACCTGCATTCCACCGGGTTCATTGCTTACTGCCGATGTGTCCGGGGTCGGTGACCCTTTTACGTAGAGACTGGGTGAAAGGATACCCAGGAGGAGACGGCTCCTCAGTCCAATGCGCTATTGCGCCTCCGCACAACTTTCACGTCGCGCCACGCCCTTTTTTCTCATATTTCGGGACATAAATGCAAATTCAGGTACTCTCCCAAATTGGCGTAGACGCTCTTAGCGGCTTGCCGCAGGCATCACTAGTGTTCTTCTCTATTGCGTAATATCACCACTAACAAGGTTACAAAATTTTCCTTGATCACGCAAGCTCATTTCTTACTAGAGCGTTAATTTCTTACACATCCATTTGGATATTAGTGGTTTACCCGTACAGGTGCAAAATATAAGTTATGAAAAATTACGTATCAATAATTCACTTTCTTGATTTAACCCTAAAACAACAGCATTCTTGTTCAATTTCTGATATCGAGCAATAACCTTAGAAATTGCAGTGACAGCAGCATGATCCCACACATGAGCTTGGTGAAGGTTAATCACAACTGTTGCAGGATCTTCAATATAGTTAAATAATTCGACAAAGTTGGCGATTGAACCAAAGAAAATTTGTCCTGACACTGTATATTGTTTTGTTCCATCAGGCTCGAAAGATTTGACAACTTTGATTTGAGCGATTTTCCAACTGAAGACTAAAGTACTCAGAATTACACCAACCAAAACCCCATCCGCTAAGTCATTCGTCCACAAGGCGATCGCGACTGTAAAAGGCATAATAATTGCATCAATCCATGGCATTTTACTTAACGGTTTTAATGATTTCCAATCAAATGTTTCAAAAGCAACCATAATCATGACGCCGTTTAGTGCTGCCATCGGTATCTGCTTCACTGTATCGCGAAAAACAAAGATGAGAATCAGTAAAAAAGCGCCAGAAACAAAAGTGGATAAACGCCCTCTCCCTCCAGATCTTATATTAATAATTGATTGCCCAACCATGCCGCACCCAGCCATACATCCAAAACAACCTGCGACCATGTTGGCAATACCTTGACCTTTCACTTCCTGATTTTTAGAACTCCTCGTATCTGTCAGTTCATCAAGTAGTTCGGCTGTTAATAAAGATTCTAAAAGACCGACGATCGCTAATGTTAATGAGTAAGGAAGAATAATCAGAAAAGTTTCTAAAGAAAGGTTAACATGTGGTATGTGAAAAGATGGCAGCGTATTTGTAATATTGCCAATATCTCCTACGCTTCGTAGATGAAAATGTGTATTCATCGCTACGACAGTCATCAAAATAATCGCCACTAGAGGCGATGGTACACTCTTAGTCAAACGAGGTAGGAGATAGACAATACCTAATGTCGCTGCTACCATAATGTATGCTACAAAAGGTTGTCCAATAATTTGTTTGACCTGGGCAGCAAAGATTAAGATACCTAAAGCGTTAACAAAGCCTGAAACAACTGACTGGGGAATAAAACTAAAAAATCTACCTAATTTAAATATTCCCATCAGAAATTGCACAATTCCTGTGAGGATTGTGGCTGCAAATAAATATTCAACTCCACGTGTTGCCACTAACGATGTCATTAATAATGACATGGAACCAGTAGCAGCAGAAATCATTCCTCTACGTCCACCAAATAGGGAAATAACAACCGCTATACAAAAAGAAGTATACAAAGCTACCATTGGCTCGACTTTGGCTATTGCCGCAAAAGCCAAAGATTCAGGAATAAGCGCCAATGCCACGGTTATCCCTGCTAAAGTATCAGCTTTAATATGAGAAAAATTCACGCTGATCACATTTTTTGCTCTCAGTTTTTTTCTTACTTTAATGTTAAATCTTTTTGCTTTAGTTCTCATCGAAACCATTACTACCCCTGTTTTTACTTAAGGAACTTTGAGTATTCTACAAGCTTGTGGTATCAAATATAACTTGTGATGAAATTTGCTTGGTGTGTTCGTAGTTGCGCTAAGCGCGCTAAAGCGCAACTACAAACAAACTTCAGCTAACTTTAAATTCAAGGGTAGAGAAATTAAGTACGAAGACTTGATGCAGAGTATTGATTAAATTAAAGTGAGAAGGTAAGAGGAATTTTGTTATTGATTCTGTTGAATTCAAGTAGGAGGTGTTGTGGTAATCCTGCTCGAAACAAAGAACTCCTGCATCTGCTACCATTGAGCCAATAAGTTTTGCAATCAGTTGCAGTTGCTGTACATCACGTTCGGTAAAGTTGTGCGACTCGAAGGTGCCAACGTGTAAGACTCCCATCTGACTTTGTTCGATAGGTAGCGGTATGCCAACGAGCGATCGCAAACCCCGATGACGCAGGATGGGACTGACAACTTCTACCTCTCTAAGATTATTGACAATCGTGGGTTGTTTGCTGGCAGAGATTCGACCGGCGAAGCCTTGTCCTATAGGTATACGGATTTTTTGTACAATTTCCTCTTCAAGTCCGAGAGTGGCGTATACTGCCAAATTCTGTCTGTCTCTCACAGGCAGTAAAAGTGTGACTGTATCTACAGACATGTACTCTCTGAGCCACTCAAGAAGCTGTTTAACAGAAGTCGCAAGTCTGGTGTGTGTGCCTGTGTACTCTCCACCAATTAACACATCCCATCCTTCATCAGACTTAGCTAAATCAGCACTGTTTGTTCTTTGAGATTTGGCTTTAGCCGAGAAATGCGACATGAACGGTTTCTCAAAGGCTCTATGAAATAAATAAGCAACCAGTAATGACGATGGCACAGCATAGAGAAGCCATTTAGCTGCCATCATTGTCGGGGATAACTGTTGGCTGAGGAGGAGTTGATGGACGAGCCACACCACCGGAGCGTGGGTGATATAAAGACTGTAGGAAAATATCCCGAGTGCCACTACCCATCGAGATTCCAAGAACCCGATAACAGGCGGGAGTGCCTTGCCTTTTATCAAAAAGTTGGTACAGTAAATCAGAAAACAACTTGTCCCCAAGGCAACAAAAGAATGGACAATCCATTGTGCCAATCCTGGGAGCGCACTAAATCGCAGCGACTCTGTTAAGAAAGCAAGGCAAGCAAAGATTGCCGCAAGTATACCCCACGGTAATGATGTTTTGAGCCGGAGTAAAGATGGTTTTTGTGAAAAATTAATCTCTGCTGCTGCCATTCCTAACGCAAAAAGACCTAAAAACCAAGGGCAAGCATGAGATGAGACTTCACTACCCATTAAATAGCTTATTGTCAGTCCAAGAGCAAAGGCGATCGCCACTGTGTAAAATAAGCCTAAACGTCGCCAGATTGGGATTAACAAAATTGCAAAGACGAAGTAAATTTGCCACTCTACGGCAACAGTCCATGTTGGACCATTAATGTTATTGATATCTAAGACGAAATTTTGGAGCAGGAGAAAATAGACAATGAGATCGTGTCCGGAAAAGTTAGGAGAGAATAAGCCCTGGAGAGGGTTCATCGTGCCATCATACCAGCTTAAATTCATCGTCTGCTCCAGCAACAGTATTAATCCACCCATCAACATACATAAAAGCAGGGCGGCATAATAAGGTGGCAGAATCCGACGAATTCGTCGCTTAAAGAAACCCAGTAATCCTCCTGAAAAATATCCTTTATCCGAGCGAACTATGGGTAGCATTAAACAGTAGCCGGAAAGAACGATAAAAATGACAACTGCAAAAATTCCATACCTCAGGAGCTTTGTCATCGGTAGCCATAGCATTGATGGTGGTGAAACCGAGTCAGAATAGTACCAACTGTGGACAAACACCACGTAGAGAGCGGCTATTCCACGGATACCGTCTAAGTAAGCTAAGCGGATTCGCTCGGGTTTTTTATAGTGAGTGTTTGCGGATTCTAAGAGTTGATTCATGATTTTTAGGATTTACGTACATGACAAAAACAAATCATCCATTTCCAGAGACTGTGTAAAGTATTGATGTGAATGAGTTGTGGTATCTTGACAAAAAAATTATTTAGGGCACTTCCAACTGCACATGCATTCTCTGCGTTAAGAAATAGTCTCTTCAGTCAGTTGAGAAATTACCATCAGGTTAAAAGAGAGACTTCATCAAGTCAATACTCTCATAGTAAAGACATTACTTTTGGTAGATGAAAAGTTTAGCCTTCTTATTTCTTTTTTACAGAAAACACAATAATTATCG
>JAQYWN010000048.1 GCA_029379265.1 Rhizonema sp. NSF051 | reverse complement strand
TTCTTAAACTAATGAGGAATTTTTTCTAATATGAACTCAACACATTATCAAGCTCAGCATACAAAAACTGCTCTTGTTACTGGAGCGGCTAGTGGGATTGGTTACGAATTAGCACGTAATTTTGCTCGTGATAAATACAATCTCGTATTAGTTGATATCAGAGAACAAAAAGTCATTGAAGTTGCTACTGAATTTGAGCGAGAATTTGGCATCTCTACCACAACTATTGTTAAAGATCTATCCGTCTCAACATCACCAAAAGAAATTTTTACAGAACTACAACAAGCATCTATCAATGTTGATGTGTTGGTAAATAATGCCGGATTTGGTAATCACGGATTATTTAACGAAACAGACCTCACATGTGAACTAGAAATGCTTCAGGTAAACTTAATATGTCTTACCCATTTAACTAAGTTATTCCTCAAAGACATGGTAAAGCAGGGTGAGGGAAAAATACTGAACGTTGCCTCCACTGCTGCTTTTCAACCAGGCCCTTTTATGGCAGTTTATTTCGCGACTAAAGCCTATATCTTATCTTTTTCAGAAGCGATCGCGAATGAGTTGGAGGGTACAGGTGTCACCGTAACTGTTCTTTGTCCAGGACCAACACATTCGCCATTTCATGAAAGAACCGGAATGGCAGACACTAAACTGGTTAAGGGTAAGAAAATGATGGATGCGGAAACTGTCGCCAAGATTGGCTATCTTGGTTTAATGGCAAACAAAACTGTTGTCATCCCTGGCTTAAAAAATCAGATTCTAGTTCATCTTGTCAAATTGGCACCCAGAAAGCAGGTGGTTAAAGTCGTCAGAAGTATGCAGGAACTAAAGTAAGAGGAATTACCAAAGGAAAATCCGGCTTGAAACTTGACAAATTTTTAGTGGCGATCGCTTCCGGCTATCCTAAGCAAAATTTGGATCTCAAATCATGATTTTCTCTTTGTGCCTCACAAACATGAAAATATCCCTATAAATTGCATCGGATTATAGGGGATGGTTGAGGCAGAATAGGTGGTGGCGTGATCGAGACGTAATTCACACTACGCAGATAATATTCTGCTTAATAGGTCGTTGATTTCGTTTTTCTATTCGTTCCGACTTGTTTAACCTCAAGACTCTTCTTGATGATGGTGATGGTGTTGGTGATGCTGAGGCTGTTCAAACGCCTCTTCTACACCCTCTACACGTCTATGAAGTTCCCGATTAATCGCGTTATCAACAATTAAATCAACTTCAGTTTCAACAAAAGGCTCAATTGCTCGACCACCAGGAATATGAGAAGCGACGGCATGAATAATTTCATTTGTAATCCGGTTTGCTGCAGTATCAATCCCAGCATCGACACCAAACTCAGCAGCTCGTTCGACTTTATTGTGTTCAGACATTATTTTTCCTCTACAGTTTAGTCGTATTCGGAGAATAATATCACACAAATACTTGCGACACTTAGCACCAACTGATTATTCAACAAACGCGGTGCTTCATCACATTTGACCAACGTTCTAGAAGATACCCGTGCTTTCTTGCCTCTTCAGATGGCGATCGCGACTCAACAATGTTAGGCTGAAGTATTCAAATTTACAGATTAACAGCCTAATTACGTAAATTTCACTTCTATGTTTAAGTTTGTATCTACGACTTTATTTGCAATAGTTCTGGTCTTGGCATCAACTGAAAACTACAGTACTACACTAGCTGGAACCTGTGCCTCTAAATGTGGTTTACAACCAATTCAGTTTACACCAGGTCAACGCATTCAAGTAAAAATAGTAAATCGCACCTCTATTCTGGTCAAATTCGAGAAAATACAAGGCACTGACCCAATTTTCTTGCATCCCGGACAGGAATTAACACTCTCCCAAGGAGACGGGACAAAGCCAAATGTGTCTCTTGTATTCTGGGATGACATCAAGTTATCTCTAAAAGCCATTGTTAGTAAACCAAACTTTGGTACACTGCAAGTGGAACTGCGTCCAAATTGGCGCTCGCCTGGCGATCGCTCGGTTTACGTCCGTGACGATGGGCGTGTCAATGTTTTATAAATTAGAGATTGAAAACTGGTTAGTGGTTAGTAGGAACGTGGTTATGAGAAAATCCAACCAACAGCGATTGTGCTAAAGCAACCAACACCTAATGTCCTTCATCACCGTCAGCAATTGCCTCTTCAACGGTGGCAAATTTTTCCGCAAAAAGCAGAATTGGCGCAAAATTTGGCAGAAGCAACGAACTTGTCGTCCACAGTCAGCCAACTGCTGATAAATCGTGGTATTGCAACTGAGGAAGCCGCACAAATATTTTTAGAGCCTGAATCTTTAATCTTACCTCCACCACTTGAAGAGTTCCCCGATCTGGCAAAAAGTTTGAATTTGTTGCAAAATGCGATCGCTTCTCAAGAAAAAATCATCATTTGCGGTGACTACGATGCTGATGGGATGACAAGCACTGCTTTACTGCTGCGTAGTCTGCGTTGGTTAGGTGCTCAAGTAGAGTATGATATTCCCAGTCGGATGCACGAAGGTTACGGTATCAACAACCGCATTATCGAAGACTCCCATGAAAAAGGCATAGGACTGATTCTGACAGTAGATAATGGCATCTCAGCTTTTGAACCAATTGCTAGAGCTAAAGAACTTGGTCTAAAAGTCATTGTCACCGATCACCACGATCTTCCCCAAAAATTACCACCAGCTGACGCTATTCTTAACCCCAAACTCATCCGAGAATCCTCACCTTATCGAGGTGTTGCTGGTGTTGGCGTCGCCTATATTGTGGCAGTGTCTCTTGCTGAACACATGGGACAAGCTCAAAGTATATTAGCACCAATGCTGGAACTATTTACACTGGGAACTATTGCAGATTTAGCTCCCTTAACAGATGTAAATCGCCGTTGGGTAAAACGTGGTTTACAGCAGTTACCCAAATCTAAATTGTCTGGGATACAAGCATTAATTCTGATGTCTGGAGTGCAGCCTGGAGCAGGAGGGGAGAGCAAAACGGGAAATAAGGGAGGATCTCTCACAACTCACAACTCCTCTTCATCTCATCCAAAATCCCTAAAACCAGAGGATATTGGATTTCGCCTGGGGCCGCGAATTAACGCCATTGGTCGTATTGGCGATCCTCAGATTGTGATTGAATTGCTGACGACGGATGATATGGAGATAGCGCTCTCAAGAGCAATCCAGTGTGAAGCAATTAACAAACAACGCCAGGAAATGTGCGAGGAAATTGAAAAAGAGGCGATCTCAATTGTCGAGGCAGAATACGTTACTTCTCTACAGCAAAACCAGGTATTAGTCGTTGTCCAACCCAACTGGCATCATGGCGTTATTGGTATTGTCGCCTCTCGCTTGGTAGAACGTTATGGTGTCCCTGTGTTTATCGGCACTTATGAAGAAGCTCTGACAAATGAACCATCTGCTTCTCAAAAAATTCGCGGTTCAGCAAGAGGAATTCCGGAGTTTGATGTTTTTGAAGCATTGGAATATTGTCATGACTTGCTAGGTAAATTTGGCGGACACAAAGCAGCAGGGGGATTCTCTCTGTCAGCAGAAAACTTAGCGGCGTTGCGATCGCGCCTGAGTGAGTTTGCCAACAATTGTCTGGAACTCCAGCATCTCAAACCCCTGCTGAAAATCGACGTTCAAGTCAACTTCAATCAAATTAATCAAGAGCTTTACCAACAGCTTAATGTTTTAGAACCCTGCGGTATTAATAACCCCGATCCAGTCTTCTGGACAACTGATGTCCAAGTTGTTGAACAGGAGACTGTTGGCAAGGGTCGCAGTCACCTGAAAGTGACACTTGCACAAACAATTGACAATCATCTTTATAAAATTAAGGCGATCGCATGGCGTTGGCGCGATTACTTTCCCCTACCACCGCGAGTTGATGTTGCTTACAAGCTGCGGGAAAATCAATTTAACGGCAACACCACCATTGAGTTAGAATTACTAGGTGTCCGCCTGCCAACTCAGTCGCATCTATTATTTACCTCTATATCTCCTTTTTTGAGGACTACTTTTAAGTACAACCAAGACCACTACACTTGTGGTGTTTATCAAAACGGTTCTTTAAATGAATTAAGAATTAAAAATTCTGAAGGGATATTCTTAGTCGTTTCGCCAGGATGCAATACTGGTTTATTAGGAGCGAATCGTGAAAAGGCTATGGATGTCGATCTTTGTCAACCTCAATTCGACGGACTGATCCAAGCCGCCGTTCAAGCTTTGGAAGAGTCAGGAGTAGGGGCAGGTTTTACCTATCGATATTAAATACGGTAGATGATCGGATAAAACCTGCCCGTACAGGAGGAGTAGGGGCAGGTTTTACCTATCGATATTAAATACGGTAGATGATCGGATAAAACCTGCCCTTACAGGAGTTGTAGAGACGCTTGGATGTCGCGTCTCTACTTCAGAAGTTACATATCGCCGTTGCGGAATGCCAGGACAAAAATCACCACTGGACCAGCTAACATGATCAGTCCAACAGATAGTAGCTGAAAAATAACTTCCCAGTTGATGTTGGCTAAAGCGTCAAACATTTTCCCTCCCTAGGATCTAAATAAAAATTAAATAACGTTGTTGCAAAACATGCAAACGATCATATCCGGTGGGCGGTATGTAAATTTAATTTACTTAACAAAATGATAAGAAAAAACATACAATAAGCAGGCATCGGATTGAAATCGCAGACGCTTGACTATTAGCAGTCTCTGAATGACAGCTGAGCATTTATTAAAATTTAACAACAGTGAAAACCGTTCTCTTACAACCCGAATGCATTATGGCAAAGTGGCAATGTGTGAAGCAATGTGGAGCCTGCTGTCATCTTAACCCAGCAGATCGCCCAGACTTGGATGAGTATCTATCCCCACCGGAACTGGAAGTTTATCTCAGCATGGTAGGTGAAGAAGGATGGTGTATAAACTACGACAAGGAGTTACGAGAATGTCGCATCTACGCAAATCGTCCGCGTTTCTGTCGTGTAGAATCAGAAATTTTTCAGGATATGTATGGCATAAGCCCTGAAGAGTTAAATGATTTTGCAATAGATTGCTGTCGCCAGCAAATAGAGGGAGTTTATAGCGAAAGCAGTCTAGAAATGCTGCGTTTTGACGAAGCTGTAGGTTTTGATTTCTGCTGAGGGGTACCAGCTTTGCCAGAAATAAGTTGCAATTTATGAAAAATGCTGAGAAAATGAGAAGAATATGAAAAAAAACTAGAATGATTGACCGTGAAACTTGACACTGCACACCCAAGCTATAGTGAATCTCAGTTGGAAAGCCAACCGGAAATAGAAGAATGTCATAAATGCTATTCAGATACATGGGTTTGTGTTGATGAACAGCCTGAAGCAGAAGAGTCCTCATTAAGCTCTAGTGAATCATCTGAAGTTAGCGAGCGCAATTTCAAACAGCAATCCATCGCAGTCACTTTTAGCACTACCTTCTTCACAATTTTTCTAGCAGAAATTGGCGATAAGACACAGCTATCCACCTTGCTGATGAGTGCCCAGTCTCATTCTCCGTGGATAGTTTTTCTAGGTTCTGGAGTTGCACTGGTGACGACAAGTTTATTGGGTGTGGCTTTGGGCAGTTGGATCGCTAAATGTCTTTCTCCCAAAACTGTAGAGAGAGGCGCAGGAATAATGATGTTGGTTATTTCCCTGCTTCTGTTTTGGGATGTACTCCAATTGTAGTGTGATGTTAATGGAATAGATCATTGCTTGTTTTCCTCTGTTTCAACTGGGGAAGAGGTCAATTGCGTGCTTTGAGTTTAGTATATCCAGTTAAAAAGAGTTACAAGTATGGATTGGCACCTTTTAGGATTAAGCTTTATTACAGTTTTTTTGTCAGAATTAGGTGATAAAAGTCAATTAGCGGCGATCGCACTTTCGGGACGCAGCCAATATCCCCGCGCTGTATTTTTTGGGGCAGCTGCGGCTCTATTATTAACGAGCTTGTTAGGAGCATTAGCTGGGGGCGCAGTGGCAGAGTTATTACCCACACGCGTGTTGAAAGCGATCGCGGCTGTAGGTTTTGCCATACTTGCTATACGCTTGCTGTTCAATAACAGTGATGAGCCTTTAACATAGCTGTTAGCCATCAGCAATCAGCACAAGTACTGGAAAAAGTTTCTTACGCTGATATATGACAGCTAAGTTGCTAGTCTAGAGAATTGCATGAATTGGTATCCCAAACCCTAAATAACTCCGAATAAATAGAAATAAAGCCAGTACTCCCACAAAAAAGGCAGTACACTGAATATCCTGGACAATAGTTAAAAGTTTTTCTCTTCCTAACCCATAAAGGTTGACAAAATACAAAGGCATATCGCTGAGTGCAATCAACACAATAGCGCCCACTGTGCCGAAATTGAAAAAGGCTAAAGGTAATCCTAGACCAATAACCAAGAACCCAGCCAGATTGCTTTGGGCTGCGTACATGGGCTTGCCAATTGCCATCAAAGCGGGACTAATAGTGTAGAACAGTACCGAAAACCAAACGCCGCAGGAAAGAATCGGCATCATCCACGTTGCTTCACTATACCTTTGGTCATAAAGTGCGGAGATTACCAAATCACCAAGCGTCACGAGAATAGCTAATAAAAACGCAAACCCAATCAGCATGATTCGGCGTTGGCGAAGAATTTTCTCTCGTAAACTAGATCGTGGCAAATCGATATGGTTGGCAATTGTCGGAAAAATGACTTTATAGCCAAGTTGTTTCACAACTTCTCGGGGTATGCCAGCCAATGCATAAGCTATGGTATAAACTCCTAAAACTTGAAATGACAACAGCTTTGCGAGAATGAGGCGATCTGCTTGATCGTTGAGAAACATTACAGCTGATGCCACAAACATCCATTTAGCAAAAGTCAAAATCTCTAGAACTGCATCTCGATCCCAAGTGAAGCGATTGGAGTAACCTCGGATCAACCAATGACTGCCGACCATTTTGTAGACTGAGCCGGCTATGACTCCAAAAGCTAAAGCATAAAGCCCTGGACTAAGTAGCGACCAAATAATTATGGTAGCAAGAGTCAATACCTGCACGATGAGGTCGAATCGAATTAATTTACCTAGTTGTAGTCGGCGGTGGAGAGTATATAAGCTTGTAGAACAAAAACCATCCAAGATTGAGGACATTCCTGCAATCGGAATCAACCACAAAAGGCGCTGGTCATGATAAAAGGTTGATATTGGTAAGGTAACAATTAATAAAAATAACCAGAGTATCACCCCACGAATAGTCTGTAGTGTCCAAGCAGTATTTAAAAAAACTGGCTCATCGCCTCGTTTATTATTGACAATACTTTGAAGAATACCGATGTCTGAGAATAATTCAATACCTATCCTCAGAGTGTTCACCACAGTCATCAGACCAAAATACTCTGGTACGAGTAGGCGAGTTAGGATTAGGTTACTACCAAACCGAAGTACCTGACCAGTTCCATATCCACAAACTGTCCAGATAGCACTACGAATAGCAAGCTTTTTCGTCATAATTTATTGATTAGCAATGATCGGTTAGGTAAAAGTTTCTAGATGCCTACTCTGGGTAAATAGAAATGTTATTTGATATTAGTTCTTCAAGCTTACCTGTAGTTGGTAATTATGCTCTACTTCTCTTGATTTCTCTTGGTAATATCGGAACAAATTCGCTAACTTGCCTGCTTCAAGTGCGATATCGTGCTGTGCTTTCACAGAAACATATCCGGCTTGACCCATTTGTTGCAACTTCTCTGTTGAAAGTTCCAAAACCTCACGCAAAGCTGCTGTTAAACTTTCTACTGAACCTGATGGAACAAGCCACCCGTTAACACCTGGCATGACTAGTTCGGGAATTCCAGCCACATAGGTGCTAACGACTGGACGTCTCAGCGCCAAAGCTTCCATAATCACAACGGGTAATCCTTCTGCAAAGCTCGACAGAACTAAAGCACGGCAATTCATCACATATTTTTGTACTTCAGTACCACTAGCCCATCCAGTAATTTTTATTTGTGCTTCAAGACCATATTCAGTGATTAATTTTTCTATTTCAGGTCTTAAAGGACCATCACCAACAAGAGTCAACTGACACCATAATCCAATAGCCGCTAATTGCTTAACTGCTTCTATTAAGAGCAGTTGTCCTTTTTCTTCACACAGCCGACCAACGCATACTAAGTTTGGTTGGGATGGTATTGTTGTTATCGGGTGGTTGAAAAAATCACTGTCTATACCACAACGAATCACATGAATTTTTTGCCACTGCTGGTGTTCGCACCACCGATAAAGCTGACCTTGACTAAAGAAACTTACGGTAGTCACAAAAGCTGCACGATTTATCTTTTCTCTCAAGCCGATACTTTCAGGTTTATCAAACTCGTATGGACCATGAACTGTAAAACTATATGCTGGTCCACCTAACGCTTGACACAACATTGCCACGGTGGTGGAGTTAGTTCCAAAGTGAGCGTGAAGGTGAGTTACTCCTGCATTACGCAACCAACCTAGCAGAACGCATGCTTCGGCTAAGTAAATAATATGATACAGAACTCCTCGCTCTGAAGCCCAACCAACTTTAAGGGCTAACCACAAACTCTTCAACCAAAGAATTGGTTTGGTAATGGCAATGCCGAACAAATTAAACAGCAAACCTAAAATGCCTACACTCAAGACTACTAAAGTTTTCTTAAACTCTAGTTTGTCGTCTGGATCAACCAATTCAGATTCGCAATCTCGAATTGAGAAGCGTTCTACTGCAAAACCGCAAGCTTCAAGGGCAGCGATTTCTCGCCGAATAAAGCTATGGCTTGTCTTTGGATACTTATTTACTAAATACGCTATTTTCATTTTACTCCAAGCTTACAGTAAGAGCCTTACAGTTAATAAGACAACTTACACAATTTAGTAATGGGTTATTAGTCATTTAGAGAAGAAGATAATTATCGTCCCTATTACCTATTAATTGTCTGTTCAAATACAACGGCACAAGTTTTCCACTGAAATCTATTGACTGAGTGGTTGCGAGGAATGCCTTTGGATATGCCGAAAGTTTCCCGACTGATTGTTGCCATAGGCAATAGACGAAGTAGGAATTCGGCTGAAGAAACAAGTAAGCGAGAAGAGCGTTTTCACTTTCGGTGACGTTGGAGTGACTAAATGTCCTTTACTCATACATGCCTGAGCTATCCCCTTGTCACTTTTGGTAAATGGCAAAGAACTATCTTACAGAAGCTTGCATAACTAAGAATGCTGGAGCAAATCTCTCAAATTTTTTTAGTCAACACCAGACGTTAAGATAATATTTTTACCAGCTAAAATCAAGATGTTTGTATGAAGTTGATATTTAGATACTAGTAGATTTTCGTAAAGTTACTGTAAATTTCGATAGTTAGTCCGGATGTCGTGAAAAAATGTCTGGATATCTAGAGTCTCATCTGTTAACGGTTAACAGTCTACCTTTAAGCATCAATGGTTCAAATTCTCTGGGATGACAAACCTGATGACTACTAAGTGCTAGATTTTCTTTAAGTACTAACTTTTTTATACTCAACTAAAGTCCGTTGCCTTTTGAGTAAGCGGGAAAGGTGAAACTGAATTTGACCCTGCACTTGCGGAAATTTACCTAAAACGCAAGACAAAGAGTAAAGGACTGCCTCCTGTGACTTAAATCCTCGTTGTGAAGTATGTTTATATACTTTAAAACCTAATAAAGCATAAGCCATGAGTAATAGCAGTATACTTAGACCTGGAAATAAGAATGTGACATATGGCTTTATATAACTTAGATGCAGATGGCGATTTCCAATCCAAAATCCTGAGTCTAAAATCCAAGATGATATGAGAACGGATAACCATGCAGTTGCCACTGCTAGCAAGGGCAGTTGCAAGCCCCACAACCAAATGCCTCGACTTTCTTTGACCCAATGCCGTTCTGGGCTACTCCCATGTATCCAAGACCCTTCAGCAAAAGCATGACCTGCACGAAGCGATCGCTTCCACCACTGACTAAAATGAGTCATTTGAGCGTCGTGTTGGGTCATATCCGTATCTATACGTACAATTTTACCTCCATCTTGACGTAATCGCACACATAGTTCTGGTTCCTCACCGGCAATTAAGCTGGGATTGAAACCAACTGCTTGTTTAAGTGCTAAAACTCGCATCATTGAGTCGCCACCACATGCTTTGGCTTCCCCAACAGGAGTGTTCCATTCTATATCGCATAAACGGTTGTAGATAGAATGATCTGGGAATTCTTCTCGCCGCCGCCCACATACGACAACAACGTTAGGTTGAGTCACCAATTCATGCAATGCACGTTCTAACCATCCTTCTACGATCCGACAGTCTCCATCCACAAACTGAACAAATTCGGTATCTGGGTTTACTTTTAATAAATGTTCAAAGCCTGCATTTCTAGCACGACCAGCAGTAAACGGAATAGATAAATCAAGTTCTACTACATGAACGCCTAGAGAGCGAGCTAATGCGACACTACCATCTGTCGAGCCTGAATCTACGTAAATAATTGTTGTTTTTTGACTCAATACAGAGAGTAAGCACTCTTTGAGACGATTTCCTTCATTTCGACCAATGACAACAACTCCAACTGGCTGCACTCTTTATACCTCCTGCAATCGCATATCGTTTCAACAATACTGTTTTTTCGTCATAAACTTATTACCGAACATGAGCGATCGCCTCTAAAAGCCAAATTCTTGGGAAAAAACAGAGATCAGGAATCAGCGTACCCACCGACTGCATGAATAGCTTTGCAATACGAGCGACCGCACAATCATCTGAATCGCCAAAACGTATATTCTTAGCATCCATCAATCGACTTCATATTTTGCGGAAAGTTGCAAGAATTCCATAGCATTCTGCTCGGCTAATCCGACGCCAATGCTCTTGAGCGCTTTTGGTTTTACTCACAAGCAAACTTGACAATATGAATGCGAGTATTGACCTTAGACTCCTTACTCTTAAGCTTGAAGATTTGAAAGGAATTATCGGTCACATAATATAATCACATATTTTTCCGAAAAGAAGCAAAATTTAGTGGATGATTCATACGATCTTCATAAACATAAAGACATATTTTTAAAAATCATCAAAAAAATGAATCACAAACATCTGTATATTATGTATTATTTTTGAGTGTAAAGAGTCAAAAGTCAGAATTTAGAACAGCCCCACGCCTAAGGTCACGGGGTTGGAATAGGAAAGAAGTCGCAAGATGTGGCTAAGTTTTTAGTTTCTCTGTGTCAGGACGAAGGATTTTCAGCATCAAAAGCAATCAAGAGCCAATTCCAAGAGATAGAGTTTTCAGGGACTTAGACAAGTGTTATTTAACTCAATCGAATTTTTTGTATTTCTTGTCATTACATATTTGCTCTACCGCATTCTTCCTTTCCGTGGGCAAAACATTATGTTGCTTATTGCCAGCTATGTATTTTATGGCTGGTGGGACATACATTTACTTTTTTTGATTCTTCTATCAACTGTTATCGACTTTTACAGTGGAGCGATGATTGATTCAGGTCGCTTGAGTCGCTCTCACCGCTTCTTTTGCTCTTGGTCAATTATCCTTGCAGCCCTTGCCTTTGATACAATACGGTGGAATGCGGTATATATAAGGACAGCGCCCAACTTCGTATCAGTACACTGGTCGCAGCTTTTTCCGAGCGCTTTGTCGGGCTGGTTGGTCTTCCTGGGATCAGTGGCGCTGGTTGTGATCGGCAATCTGTTACACCCGCGATGTGTTGCACTCAAGGAACACAAACGACGCAAATTCTTTTTGTGGGTGAGCATCTGCGCTAACCTCGGCATTCTCGGCTTCTTTAAATACTCAAATTTCTTCATTCATAGTGCCCAAGAAGCGATTCATGCGCTTGGTGTACCTGTTGAATATTGGCATTTAAACCTGATTTTGCCTGCAGGAATCTCATTTTACACTTTCAAAGCCATCAGCTATGCGGTCGATCTTTATAAAGGCAAAATGACGGCATCGTATGAATTCCTGAATTTTGCGCTGTTCTGGGCTTTTTTCCCACCCTTGCTGGCAGGTCCAATCGACCGAGCATCGCATTTGCTGCCGCAGTTATCAAATCCGCGCCAGGTAAGTTTTCAGCAATCAGCAGAAGGTTTGTTCCTCATTCTGTTCGGTTTGTTTAAAAAAGTGGCGATCGCTGATGGAGTTGCAGGTTCAGTTAACGCTATCTATGAGACTGCAGGAGCAGTGTCTTGGATTGATGTTGTTGCCGCAACTTTCCTTTTTGCCATCCAAATCTACTGTGATTTCTCTGGTTACTCAGACATAGGCAGAGGCGTATCTAAACTATTTGGCATAGAACTCATGCTGAACTTTGATCTGCCTTATATATCAAAAGATCCGAGTGAGTTCTGGCGTCGTTGGCATATCAGTCTCTCAACTTGGCTGCGCGACTACCTTTACATTCCTCTTGGTGGAAACCGTAAAGGCGAACTGAGAACTTATCAAAATCTCATGACGACAATGGTACTTGGCGGATTGTGGCATGGAGCTGCATGGAATTTTATCCTCTGGGGTTTCTATCAAGGAACACTTCTATCTGCATACCGAGTTTTTACTCCCAAAGAGTCGAAGAAGCATTCTGAAGCATCGAAAAGTCAAGGTTTTGGAAACTTGAGAGGGATAGCTGCAATTGTGCTGTTCTTTATTGTCACTTGCTACGGGTGGCTGCTGTTTCGAGCCGATTCTCTCACTCAAGTCATGACTTTTACCAAAATACTGTTTGCAGATTTTGGCAATTTTGCTCTGAGGATGCCGAAACCCCCTCTATCTGCAATGTTGGGTATTCCGTTATTAATAGGTTACGAATTGTTGGAATATTTTAAGGCAAATCGACCACATTTTAACAGTCGCTTTGACATACCAGCCCGTGCAGTCTTTTACGCTACACTCATCTTCATTTTATTAATGGGAACAAGCAATGCACCTGCACAGTTTATCTACTCACAGTTCTAAGTAACCCAAATTGCTAGTTATCCAAAAGTACACAAATTAAGTACATAAGATATCTTTTAAGTATTAAAAAATATCTTATGCATCAATAATATTACTTAAAGCCACGTTCATAAGCACTAACTAGCAACTTACGTCAAGTACTGTATTTCATAAATTCGTGTCATAAAATAAGCCTTGTAGCTGCACTTTAGCGATAAAGTGCAGTTACTAACATAACGGTATGAATTTATGCAATTTTGTACTAAGAAGAAGGCACGCACGGGTAAAAACATCTGGAAAACTGTTGTGATGGGGGTGTGGATTGTTCTTTTCTTAATGGTCATGGATATTGCAGTCAACGTTCTGTTTCCTTATCCGTCAGATACCCACATAACTCCCAAACAACTAAGCCTCTACTTTAACTACGGTAGATCCCTTGAAGGCAAAATTTCACAGATGGTTGGACCAACAGATGAGTCGAGTTCAGCGATCGCAGTCGCAGGTTGGTTAGATCCAGAGTTATGGAAAAAGTTAAATTTAGCGACTCGTCCTGCAAACAAAGAAGATTTATTGGTTGCCATCTATGGAATGTCATTCTCGAATCACGTTGGTGAGGCGATGAAGGAAATCAATCCCAAAATCACCTTGAGAATGATCGCCGGCCCTGCCGCACCACCCAACTACTCATTGGGTGCATACAAGCTTGACATGGGAAGACATCAAGCAGATGTGGTGATGATGGGAATTCTGGCTTCTAGTGTAAAAGGACTGACCACCTTGAATGGTATGACATGGCAGTTTGAGGGACCTGCTCCTTACACCTATCCAAAATACTTTCTAGAAGACGGCAAGCTGAAGGAGATTGTACCGACGGTGACATCGCTGGCTCAACTCCGCGATACTTTTCACTCATCACAACAACGGGATGTTTTCCTAGCTCAGCTACAAGAAAACGATCAATTCTTTGATTCGTTTCTGTTTAACCGGAATTTTCTGGATAATTCTACACTTATTCGCTTGATTCGTAGAGCTTGGGCACAACGTCATCAAAAAGAGGTGGAGAAGCAAATTCATACTTCAAAAGGATTTACAGAATATCCAACCCAGATTTTAAGAGCGATGGTGACTGACTTTGCACTCACGGCTGTCAAGGAACACAAACTACCGATTGTACTTCTATTTAATGATCGCGGGTATGATGACCATTTGTTTCGGGCATTGGAACCAACCCTTAAGAGTGCTGCGATTCCGTATGTCAGCACTCATAACATTGCCCCAGCATCTAACTTGGCAAACTTCATTCCTGATGGGCATTTTGTCAAGAGTGTTGATCAGCAAATAGCCAAAGCTGTGTTCAAGTTAATTGGCGATCGCTCTTAGGATTTGCGCTTCGATTGAATTCGTCAACTATGATGCTACACGAGGGCTTTTATGTTGTGTTCACGTATGGGATTGAGAACCCCACTCAATCCACGAATTGAGTAGGAAAAGCGGGAAGTGGGAGAGGAATTGCCCCCGCTCCTCCCCCTTACCCAATTTGCTTAGTGACTGGAGGTTTTGGGTTGACGGAGAGAACAACGGTTAAGAATAGAACCCAATATATATTAGATATACGTAGAAGGTAACTCTCTGTGACGTTATTCATTGCTAAGAACATGAGGAATGCTAGAGGCCAAAGGTTTTCTGAGTTTTTAGTTGCGTAAGCTCGTTTCAGCGCTAGAAAAAAGGCTCTGAAATAAATTATTAAAAAAATTATTAAACCAATATAACCGACATCCAGTGCGATATCAAAAAAACCATTATGAGAGTGAGGTGCGACAAAACCAGGGGAAACTGCTCGACCTGCTTCTTGTCCATAGGGCGCTTGTGGTGACCAAAATGCACCACGACCATAACCCAACAAAGGTCTTTGCCCAAGCCTCATCAGAACAGTAGCCCATAATATCGTTCGTCCGGTTAAAGTAGGGTCTTTTCCTAAGCCTGTTAATAGAGCTACCCAGTTACCGACGACTAATGTAGCCACACAAGCCAAAATCAGAATTGCCAGGTCTAAAATGACAACAGTTACCCTTCCCTGCCACCGAAAATTACGATAAAAACCTAAAATTAAGACAAGAAGGAAATAGATGACTAGAGAAGTTTTTGAAGTAGAAAGCAACATCATGATCAGCAGTAAAATGATACCTGCCCACCTGTAGAGTTTATGTCGTTCGGTTTTGACGGGTAGTAAAAAAAGTGCTAATGAGCCGATAATCATCATGCTCCCAAAAGTATTCTTATAGTCATATACTCCTCTCCAAGCTCCTGGATGATCCTCCTGATGTATGGCAATAACTGGTACAGTGAGAGCGAGAAAGATACTTGCAAAAGCTCCTATAATAAACGTCCAAACAACGAGTTTGAGCTGCTCTTTTAAGCTAAATCGAGTCGCGAAATATAAGCTGAACGAAGTCATTTGCCAGACTTCACGATTATTTTTGAAAACGTCTAAGGGAAAATCAGACCAAATAAATGACAGTAAGATTATTAATGTCAGTACCCAAAGTAATTTTTCTCTGCTAGCGGTGCGCATAGCATCTTTTCTGTGGGCAAAAATTAAAAATAGTGATCCCAGCCAAACAACATATCTGAGTGCGGTGGTGAAAAAGCCAGGAAGTAATGGAGTGTCAATTATCCCCGTCCCTAAGTCAAAGGCTCTGGTGAAAAAGGTTAACCCTAAAACTGCAAACCATTTTTCAGCCCTTTCTACAGTTTTGCTTTGCATAAGTTGATATTTATAATTCGCTTGTTCCAAACTTAAGCAACATAAAAATAAATAATGGTGTTAGCAAATGAACTACCCCCCCGCATTCATGGGAAGGGGTAGTTCATTATTGTAACCAAACTTCTGCTATTAAGTAAACTTAGAATTGTATATTCCTGAAGCAAGTCGATGCTCGGATAGCCACTGCTGATTTTCCGGTGAGTCATGAAGCCAACGATTGACTAATTCTGCCCACTTTACAGGAATTTGCAATCGCTTCCAAGCATCCGCCGAAGCTTCGGAAAGACTGTAATAAAGATTTGGATCGAAGAGCAGTTTCTCAATACACATTGCCAAAGCTGTTGAGTTACCAGCAGGAAAAGTCATTGCATTCACACCGTCTTGTAAATTTCCTTTAAACATTGGGTGATCTGAGGCAACAATTGGAGTTCTTGAACAAAAAGCCTCATAAATTGTCAAAGGAAATCCTTCTGGGTATTCATGCCTGCTAGGAACTAGAACAATATCTGCCTCCCGCATTAAATCTATTATTTGATGATGTGGCACCAATCCCAAGAAGTTCACACAATCTTCAATATTCAATTGTTTAGCTTGCTGAGTAAAATAATCAATTTCACCCTTACCTACCACCTGTAGATTGACTGGTAAGTTTTTGAGCTTTGCGACTGCTCTGATAATATCGCCAACCCCTTTATTTTCTTGAATTGCACCAACATAGATTAAGTTTCTAGGATTTTTATTCTCAGGTAGATTTTTGGGCGTATAAAAATCAGGTGTGACAAAATGAGGCCAGTCCCAAGGGATAATTTTATTAGGGTTAACTCCTATTTTTTGGAGTGATAAACTGGCATTAATACCATGATTCCCAATGACTTCAATGTGCTTGTTATTAAGCAAGCGAGCCAAGAAGTAATTTCGTACTTGCTGACGTAAACCTTTGCTAGAGAAGGAATCTGCTAATAATCCTAATGTTTTGATTTTGTTTTGAATCGCCCAGTTAAAAAGTACGGGAATTGGCGCATGAATAACTAAATGTGTAGGATTTTGCTCCGCAATTAATTTTAAAAGTTCTCTTTTTTGTTTGTAGGGATCGAGTCCCGCACCAACAGCTCGCAATCCATCTTGAAGAACCACGCTATAAGACTCTTTGGTTCGACAACAAAATAAAGTAGTCTCTTCAATTTGCTTGCTAATATCAGCTACAGCATTGATGAGGTATTTCTGAGCATGATAAGTTTCAACTCCATTTTCAGCAAGGCGCTGAAAAACTTCACGATAGTCACCGCCATACTGTACGATCAATAAGCGCATTTTTACAAACTAGAATAATGAAGTGTATGCGTAGGCGTAGCCCGCCGCAGGCATCGCACTTTTGTAAAAAATCTGTCGAAGGAAGCATGATCACAAAAACAAAAGCAATCCTAAATCGGCAGGATCACTCTAAGAAGAAATCTAAAAAAATTCTGGAGGATTGGAAACAAAATTGTGATAAATTTAAGTAGGTTGAGCCAATCAAACCTAAATATGTAAACTCCAGTTGATTTGCTGTGATCCTGAATAACCATTAACAAGATAATACAGTTCAGTATGCCTTATAACTTGTTACTGAAGTGCAGACTGTTCTTGAAGAATGTTACGCTTTTGATTAGCTCCTGTGACTTTTAACGCCAAACTTTCAATTTCATGGTAAAGCGATCGCGGTAGAAGCCAGAGAGAATACGCAGCAGCTAAAGTCATTAGCGTGCGACGCGGTTCCTCCTGTAGGATGCGTGGATAAGCAGACAAAGCTTGCTGCATGAATTGGACGGCTGTGGAACCTAATTTTAAAGTGACGGCTCTTCTGGCTAAATGTCGATATTGGTAAGCCATAGCGATATCTTCCAACTGATCCATCAAGTCAGGAGCATAGACATGCACTTTTTCCAACATTGTTTTCCAAGAATTAAGCTTTTTGAGCAATTGCGCTGAATGTCCAGATGGATTAACTCGATACAGAGTCAAAGCTTCAGGAACACCTTCAATTTTCCATTTTGTTTTCAGTGCAATCCTCAACCAACATTCAACATCTTCCGATGGGTGTAATTGTCGATCATCATCAAAATAAAAATTCTCAACTATACCATAAAGATTGTCTGAGAATTTAATATCCTCAAAAACTTCTCGTCGCATCACTGGTACAGAACCATTGCCAATAGGAGTGCGACAAATTAAATCGAGTGGTGTAATGTCTTGCAACTTAGAAATCTGATATATACCTAAAGGCTTATCTTGTTCATCAATAAAAGCCGAGCGACAAAAGCTAACTCCTACTGACGGTGAAGTTTCTAAATGAGCGACATGTTTTGCTAACTTTTCGGGCAACCACAAGTCATCCGCATCTAACAAAGCCAAATATTCTCCTTGAGCGTTGCGGATACCAGTGTTTCGAGCCGCAGCAACTCCCCGATTTTCTTGACAAATAATTTTAATTCTTGGATCTGTAAATTGCTGACAAATCTCTCTACTTTTGTCAGTAGATCCATCATCAACAATAATCAGGTCAAAATTTGTATAAGTCTGCTCTAGAACTGATTTTATCGTTGCAGCTATATATTTTTCTACTTGATAAACTGG
>JAQYWN010000483.1 GCA_029379265.1 Rhizonema sp. NSF051 | reverse complement strand
TCTCATCTGGCACTTTCTCAATATAGCGACTCCATTTCTTCTTGTCAACTGTTTTTTTGAGATTTTTCGGGATTTTTTTTTGGAATCTTTGAAAGCTTGACGTACAAAGGGTTTTGGAGGAAAAGTATTTTAAAGATTGAAAAGGAAGCAGTTATAAGTTGTGAGTAATTTTGGTGTTTTGCCGCCAACGCTGGTGTTAGAGCCAATTCTACGTGATTGGTTGTTAGAAGATGTCGGTAGAGGCGATCGCACAACGCAAAGCCTACTCCTTCCAGAAGCTACAGTTGGACAAGCCAAGTGGATAGCGAAAGCACCTGGAGTTATTGCCGGTCTACCAATAGCGGCAAGGATATTTCAGCTTTTGAACGAAAAAGTTAGCTTCGTGTCTATCGTGCCTGAGGGGACATGGTGTCAGCGCTTAGAAGTCATCTCGGAAATTAATGGTTCACTAGATGCGCTACTAACTGGAGAGCGAGTTGCTCTTAATATAGTGATGCGTCTGAGTGGGATTGCCACATTGACTCGGAAATATGTAGACCAAATTGCCGATCTAAACGCCAAGTTAGTCGATACCCGCAAAACAACACCAGGACTAAGACTTCTGGAAAAGTACGCGACTCAAGTAGGAGGGGCAATTAATCACCGCATGGGACTAGACGATGCAGTGATGATTAAAGACAATCACATTGCAGCCGCAGGAGGAATAGGGGAAGCGATCGCTTGCATCCGTTCCCGAATTCCTTATCCCCTAACAATAGAAGTAGAGACCGAAACCTTAGAGCAGGTGCAAGAGGCACTAAACCACAAAGCTGACATTATTATGTTGGACAATATGTCCCACGACCTCATGCGTCAAGCAGTGCAAACTATTCGACAACAGGATAGTCGGGTTAAAATTGAAGCTTCTGGCAACATTTCTTTGGAAACTATCCGTGCCGTAGCAGAGACAGGCGTAGATTATATTTCTAGCAGTGCGCCGATTACTCAGTCGAAGTGGTTAGATTTGAGTATGAGGATTCAATAATTGTCAATCAGTGGCGAAATTTTGTAGTTAGATTGACCAAAATATGAGACAAGTGATCATGCATAAAGACTCGGATGGCTATTGGGTTGTGGAATGTCCAAGCCTGAAAGGATGTATTAGCCAGGGCAACACGAACGAGCAAGCACTGTCGAATATTAAGGAAGCTATCGCTGGCTACATCGCTGCTTTGGAAGAAGACGGCTTACCTATTCTAAAAGACAATTTTGAAGCTTTCTTGATGGTTTTGTGAGCAAGCTACCCAAAATTTCGGGAAAGGATTGTGTCAAAGCGCTTGAAAAGGTAGGCTTTTACCAAAAGCGGTGGCAGAGCAGTCACATTATTTTACGGCGTAATGAGCCATTTGCTCAAGTTGTCGTTCCAGCTCTTCAGGAATTAGCAACAGGAACTCTACGAGCAATCATTCCTTGATAGTGGTTTGAGTGTAGAAGAGTTTGTATCTTTGTTGTAAGGTGACTGATTAAAAGTAGACAGCAAGCGATACCATTTATACATGAAATCTACACAAGAGCAACTAAAAATTAAACTACAGCAAGCTTTGGGTGAGGCTTTGGGCGCTGACTATGCTGGAGTAGATCCAATTTTGGTTTCTGCTAGCAATCCTAAATTTGGTGATTATCAGGCAAACGTTGCTTTACCGTTAGCTAAACAGTTGGGACAGCAGCCAAGAGCGATCGCACAACAAATCGTCGCAAAACTTGATGTATCAGATATCTGTAAACCTCCGGAAATAGCCGGTCCTGGCTTTATTAATTTGAAGCTGACAACAGAATATCTGGAAGCACAACTCAGCAAGATGCAAGTTGATCCCAGATTGGCAGTTCCACTAACCGACAATCCCGAAAAGGTTATTGTAGATTATCCCAGCCCAAACATTGCCAAAGAAATGCACGTAGGGCATTTGCGTCCTGCAGTGATCGGAGATTGCCTATCTCGAATTTTAGAATTTGTGGGTCACGATGTCTTGCGGATTAGCCATATAGGAGACTGGGGAACACCGTTTGGAATGCTGATTGCCCACTTGGAACAGGCATATCCCCAAGCTTTGACAACCACTGAAAACCTAGATTTAGGAGATTTATCTTCGTTTTACCGCCAAGCAAAGAAACGGTTTGATGAAAACGAGGAGTTTAAAGAAGCAGCTCGACAAGCCGTGGTAAAGCTACAAGCAGGGGATGAAAAAACTTTGCTGGCATGGAAGATAGTCTGCCAACTATCAAGTCGAGCCTATCAAGTCGTTTACGACTTAATGGGAATTTCTCCTAATATTATTGAGCGGGGGGAATCCTTTTACAATGCTTTACTACCAGAAGTCGCTCAGGAATTGGATCAACTCGGTGTGTTGGTAGAAAATCAAGGTGCGAGATGCGTCTTCCTCAAAGGCTTTACCAATAGGGAGGGTGAACCTTTACCCCTAATCGTGCAAAAATCTGATGGAGGTTACAACTACGCTACGACAGATCTAGCATCAATTCGCTACCGGGTTCATGTAGATAAAGCTAGACGGATCGTTTATCCTGTAGGTGCAGAACAAAGCAATCATTTTGTACAAGTTTTTCAGGTAGCAAGAACGGCAGGTTGGATCACAGATGATGTCGAGTTTATCCATGCTCCCTTTGGTTTTGTACTGGGAGAAGATGGTCAGAAGCTGAAAAGCCGTTCTGGAGATGCAGTACGATTGCAGGATTTGTTAAACGGTGCGATCGCCCATGCTCGTGCTGACTTAGAAAAGAGATTAACAGAAGAAGGACGCGAAGAAACTGAAGAATTCATTAATCATGCAGCGCAAATTGTAGGCATCAGCGCAATCAAATACGCTGACTTAAGCCAAAACCGCACAACCAACTATATTTTTAGCTACGAGAAAATGCTAGCACTCCAGGGCAATACTGCACCCTATATGCTTTATGCCTATGCCCGTATTCAGGGAATTAGCCGTAAGGGTGGTATTAACTTTGAGGAATTAGGGGATAAAGCTAAAGTTTTATTAGAGCATGAAACAGAACTAACCTTGGCAAAACACTTGTTACAGTTAGATGAAGTTATTAGTACTGTAGAACAAGATTTGCTACCCAACCGTCTGTGTGAGTATTTATTCCAACTCAGTCAGAAATTCAACCTCTTTTATGACAGGGATCGTGGTGTGCAGGTACTGAATGCAGAAGAACCTCAACGGACATCCCGGTTAGTGCTGTGTGATCTGACAGCTAGAACTTTGAAGCTAGGACTCTCCTTGCTGGGAATTGGGGTTCTAGAGAGAATGTAGGAGATAATACCGTTTCTCTATGAAGCTCCGCTCAACGAATTTCTTAGCCTCCCTTTTTAAGGGGGTTGGGGGGATCTGAAAAGTTGCATATTCATATAGAACTGGTATAACTTGTTTTTTTGTGTCTTACTAATTACTTAAGATAGTGAACCGCCAATACGCCAAGAAAGCCAAGTTTGAAGACACGGAAGAGAGGTAATCTGACAGTTCTATTGAGAGTAGAGGAATTATTGAGGATTCGTTTGGAGGCGATCGCCATGGTACAGACACCTGCAAAGAACATGACTTTGGAAGAGTTTCTGAAATTGCCAGAAACTAAACCCGCCAGTGAGTATATTGATGGTCAAGTTATTCAGAAGCCAATGCCACAGGGAGAACACAGCGCTATTCAAGGTGAACTAACAACAGCTATTAATGGAGTTGTTAGATCTCAACATATTGCTAGAGCATTTCCAGAACTACGATGCACGTTTGGTGGAAGATCAATTGTGCCAGATGTCTCAGTATTTATCTGGGAGAGAATTCCCCGAAAAGAAAATGGCGGGGTAGCAAATGTATTTTTACTCTTCCCTGATTGGACAATTGAAATCCTTTCTCCTGGACAAAGCGTTACGAAAGTCACGAAAAATATCCTCCATTGCCTGAAATATGGGACGCACATGGGCTGGTTGATCGATCCAGAAGAGCAAACAGTGTTTGTTTATGTACAAGGACAGCAGATAGAAGTGTTTGATGAATCTGATCAATATCTTCCCGTGCCGTCATTTGCCAACGAGTTGCGGCTAACCGTAGGAGATTTGTTTGGTTGGTTGTTGGAGTAATTCAGATTAGGACTGAATTATCGTAGGGTGGGCACCGCAAGCGTAACGAAAAAATAAACGACTAAGATAGTCATATTGCTGCATCTACAATTCTGCTAATCCAACGTTGCCCTTATGAGTACAATTAATACTTTACCCAACTACATCAACGGTCAGTGGTGTGTATCTAGTGCTACAGAACATCTAGAGGTGATCAATCCAGCTACGGCAGAAGTACTGGCTAGAGTTCCTTTATCACCAGCAACCGAAGTAGAACAAGCAACCCAAGCAGCAGCAGAGGCTTTTGTAAGTTGGCGACGCACTCCACCTACGGAAAGAGTACAGTATTTATTTAAACTCAAGAATCTGCTGGAAGAGCATTTTGAGGATATAGCTCGGACAATTACTTTAGAATGTGGTAAGACTTTGGCGGAATCTAAAGGTGAGATGCGCCGCGCCATTGAAAACGTAGAAATTGCCTGCGGTATTCCCATCATGATGCAGGGGACAAACTTGGAAGATGTTGCCAAGGGTATTGATGAGATGATGATTCGGCAACCTCTAGGAGTGGCGGCGGTGATCGGTCCTTTTAATTTTCCAGGTATGATTCCGTTTTGGTTTCTACCTTATGCCCTTGCCTGTGGCAATACCTATATCGTCAAACCATCGGAGAAAGTGCCGCTGACGATGCAAAAAATCTTTCAGTTGTTCGAGAAAACTGGTTTCCCAAAAGGTGTCGTCAACTTAGTCAACGGTGCAAAGGAAGCTGTAGATGCTATTCTGGATCATCCTAAAATTCGAGCGATTAGCTTTGTTGGTTCGACACCTGTAGCTAAATATATATATAGTCGTGCTGCAGCCAATGGCAAACGTGTTCAATGTCAAGGTGGGGCAAAAAATCCGTTGATTGTTTTGCCGGATGCGGATATGGAGATGACGACACGCATTGCTGCTGACAGTGCCTTTGGTTGTGCGGGACAACGCTGTTTAGCGGCATCAGTGGCAGTGACTGTAGGGAAAGCACGTCACACTTTTACCGAAGCGATCGCCGAAACTGCTAAAAACCGCATAGTTGGTAACGGTTTAGAGCAAGGTGTGGAAATGGGACCTGTGATCAATACACAAAGTAAAGTACGGATTGAGGAATTAATCCAAAAGGGAGCCGACGAAGGTGCAACAATGTTGGTAGATGGGCGATCACCAAATATTTCTGGGTATGAGAAAGGTAATTTTATCCGCCCCACAATCTTGCAAAACGTCGAACCGACAGGAGAAATTGCCCGCACAGAAATTTTCGGTCCGGTATTGAGTTTGATACATTTAGATACGATTGAGCAGGCGATTGCTCTTGTCAACACTAGTCAATTCGGCAATATGGCTTGTTTGTTCACCAATAGTGGTGCTGCAGCCCGTAAGTTCCGTTATGAAGCGGAAGCGGGAAATATTGGAATTAATATCGGAGTTGCCGCACCGATGGCATTTTTCCCCTTTAGTGGCTGGAAAGATAGCTTTTTCGGTGATTTACACGGTCAAAGCCACCATGCAGTAGAGTTTTTTACCCAAACCAAAGTTGTCGTTGAACGCTGGCCGAGCGATTGGTCTCGTCAATTTTGAGATTCGCAACACCAGTAAGCTGAACCATCTCTCTTTCTATCAATTAACTTATTCTCAAACAACTCTCTTCGTAATAAAGCAGGATCGCCGAACAAGTGATGCTGATTCAGGAGTGTATTCACTTCTTTTTCAGTGTAGGTTACACCTACTTTAAACTTAAATGCTAGGTATTCCAACACTAATCTTTGATATTTCCGATTTTTTTTAGACGGCCATTCTTTGACACGTCCTTGTTCATCTAGATATTTTTGAAGTTCAACTAAATAATCCATATTCATTCCAATCAAATTACGGACACTTAAGTAAAGTGAAGTCCGTCACTATTAGTCATGTTTAACAGCAGTATGGGGACAAACCGATTGCTGCAAACACTTATGATTTACAAATGTTCAGACAGTTGATTGCTAGCCAATAATTGTTCTGGCGCTATGATTCAAATTAGGTAGTAATAGAAAATGAAAGTAATCGTTATTGCTAAAACACTAATAACATCAATAAGCATATTAGCTTTATTTACACCACGTCAAGCTAATGCTCAACTAGTTCCACAACCTTGGGTTTCAGTTGGTGGTAAAAATGGTGATGTTACTTATGCTATAGGAGCAAGGGCGTTGGGTTTGGGCATTGAGTTAGGAGTTGGTTCTGGTGGTGCTACAGGTGTAGATGTGCTGAAATTTTTTAGTTTGCCCTTCTCAGATCTTGCACCTACGGTATAAACCAGGAGTAGGCGAATAAAGAGTACAAAA
>JAQYWN010000482.1 GCA_029379265.1 Rhizonema sp. NSF051 | reverse complement strand
AAATAATACTTAAAGTTGTAAAATCGATCACAGGTATAAATTACAGTCAGGAAATTGGAGAGGTTATTAGAGATACCAACTGTATACTGAGCAAAATCAGCGAAATAGCGGTGAAGATAGAAAGTATTAATGTAGGAGTGGAAGTTATACAAGGCTATTTTAGCTAAAGATTAGGTCTACTTCTCTCTTATTTAGCACGCTCGATGGCGCTAAGCGCTGCGCCCCTAAGGGCAATCGAGTGCTTTAATGGCTTATCCCATAACAAACAAACTTTCGCGCCTCCAATCCAGCTTGGGTTGGAAGTAGAGAGAACTCAAAACAAAAAAGCCATAAATGGTGACAGCGTCAAACTATAGTTGACTCTCAGGTGAATAACACCTTAAAAAGTCGTTTATCTACCCTTTCTGAATACAATGACACTTGATAATGACCAAGGGCTTACTTATAAAAACTCTCAGTCTCCCGGACAACCAAGTCTCTCGCTAGCAATTAACTCTACTAATCCGTTTAATCATAGTGGATTGAACTTCGGGCACAATCATGACAGCAAAAAGGTCCCCAGCGAAGATAACCGCCTGGGGGATATTGTTCCAGGTCGAGTCGCTAACATCAAAGTGATTGGTGTAGGTGGCGGTGGAAGTAATGCTGTTAACCGCATGATTGCTTCTGATGTCCTCGGGGTAGAATTTTGGTCAATCAATACTGACGCCCAAGCTCTCACCTTAGCATCAGCTCCGAGTCGGTTGCAGATCGGACAAAAACTGACACGTGGTCTTGGGGCTGGTGGAAATCCAGCCATCGGTCAAAAAGCGGCTGAGGAATCACGAGACGAGATTGCTAAAGCTTTAGAGGGTGCAGACTTAGTATTTATCACCGGAGGCATGGGAGGAGGTACAGGTACAGGTGCAGCCCCAATTGTTGCTGAAGTCGCAAAAGAAATGGGGGCTCTCACTGTTGGCGTGGTAACACGTCCATTTATCTTTGAGGGACGCCGTCGCACCAGCCAAGCAGAACAAGGTATCGAAGGTTTAAAAAGTCGGGTAGATACCCTGATCATTATCCCGAACAACAAGTTACTGGAAGTGATACCAGAGCAAACACCGATGCAAGATGCTTTTCGCTATGCAGATGATGTGTTGCGTCAAGGAGTGCAAGGCATCTCTGATATCATCACGATCGCGGGTTTGATCAACGTCGATTTTGCTGACGTGCGAGCTGTGATGGCAGATGCGGGATCGGCCTTAATGGGAATCGGTATTGGTTCGGGGAAATCAAGAGCGAGAGAAGCTGCGATCGCAGCCATCTCCTCCCCATTACTAGAGTCTTCTATAGAAGGAGCTAGAGGCGTTGTCTTTAATATTACCGGTGGCAGTGACCTCACCTTACATGAAGTGAACGCTGCTGCAGAAACAATTTATGAAGTCGTCGATCCCAATGCTAATATCATTTTTGGGGCAGTGATTGATGACAGGCTACAAGGTGAAGTCAGACTTACTGTAATAGCTACTGGATTTACAGGTGAAACCCAAGCGGCACAACAGCAAAACGTTGTAGGTAATCAACGAGTCGTAGCTTCAACACCACCAAAACGACAAATGTCACCACCACCGGCAGTTAATCCGCCAACGCCAATTCCAGAAAATAAAGAAAAACCTGGATTGGATATTCCTGATTTTCTCCGCAATCGCCGAACCCCACCACGTAATTAAGTCTGAAATGGAGCTAGAGAATTGAATTCCCAGTCTAAAGTCATGTTGAGTCCTAAATCCGCGTTCTCTTTGTAATAGTCTGGAGGGCAGATAGCCAATTTCTACCTGAGTGGGCTGAAGGGCACTTGGTACTGTTGTAATTTCCAATTGGTCTATAACTTTGTACAAAAGTCAGGGTGCGTGGGAAATTACACGGCTATAAACCAAACCTTTAACTACCGAGGAATGAGGAGTGAAGCCATTACTGAGATGTTATGGTTTAATACCAATGTTAGGTTGATGACAATATTCGTCTAAACCGTGAGAAACAATGCATCAAATAGATAGCCCACACCTTCGCTTAATTTAAAATTCAAAACCCTATAACTTGCATATAGGGGCTTGCAACTAATTATTTTCTTTTTTTGAATGAGCGCATTTTGAATGAATTAGAAGCGAAGGATATAATGGTGGTTCTTGTAAAGACAGGCGGAGTGCAGTGATCGCTCACAGAGCAAAAGTTAAATTATCAGGGATCAATGAAAAGTTCTTGGTTGGTAATTTGTCTAGTGACAAACTATTAAAATCAAAGAAAGTTCATTCCTGAGTCAGATATCGGCAGTTAGAGCGATCCCACGCAAGACTGTCGGGGATTTCAAAAAGGAAAAATTTTTAGACATAACATCTCCCCGATGAAAATCGGGGGTTGTTTTACCAAGATTCAGAAGTTGACTGACTCCTAAATTTTTTAGATTTTTTTTGCTTGCTCAACCCATTCAATAACTTGATCACCAAGGTGAGTGCCGTTTAGTCGATTGATCTCGCGAATTCCGGTGGGACTCGTCACGTTAACTTCAGTCAGGTAACCGCCAATAATGTCGATGCCGACAAAGATTAGGCCGTCCTTACGTAAAGTTTCCGCCAATTGTTTACAAATTTCCTCTTCTCGAGGAGTAATTTCGGTTTGGGCGACTGTACCACCAGCTGCCATATTATTACGAAATTCCCCTGCGGCCGAAAGACGATTCAGGGCACCAATTGGTTCGCCGTTTAGCAAGATGATTCGCTTATCTCCATCTTTAGCTTCTGGTAAGTAGGTTTGTACCATTACGGGCACTCGGTTTTGAAGGGTACTCAGTTCAACTATGGAGTTGAAGTTACGATCTTCTGGTTGTAGGAACAAAATTCCTTCTCCTGCTTTGTTTCCTAGTGGCTTGAGAACTGCCGCTCCTTTGGCTTCGACAAATTGCCGGATTGCCTGCTTATCAGCAGTGACGATAGTTTCTGGAATAGCTTTGGTAAACTGGAGAGCATACATCTTTTCATTTGCTGATCTGATGCCGTTAGGACTGTTAATGACCAAGGTTTTATTTTGGTCGATATAGTCCAGAATATAGGTGGCATACAGATAAGGGACTGATACTGGTGGATCTGTCCGCATGAATACAGCATCCATAGTTTCCAGGAAAAGGACCGTGCGATCGCTCAACTTGTACCAGGGATTCGCCGCTAAATAGCGTTTCTCTACTAACTGTACTGGTACAAGTTCCAACCGTTCTAGGACTGCCCAAGCTTTTCCTTCTGCGACACTAAGTAGGTTTGCTTGAGTCACCCAAATTTCATGTCCCAGGGTTTGTGCTGCTTCCATAAGAGCTACACTGGTGTCATGACATGGGTCAAGTTGATGAATGGGATCAATGATAAAAGCCAGTTTCACGCTTGTTGCCTCAATCTTCTGGAAACTTTAATGCTATTTAATTTAGCGTAAACACAAACAACTATCTATCACCCATACAAGGGTAACTTCTTAAGTGTGATAGTTTTTTTGTACTATCAAAAAAACTATCACACTTGTGCAGTATCCTATTTAAATACAATTGGTGCTACGCGCTCTTGGTAGATGCTAGTAGCTCATTCAGGTGACCTTGGGCTTCTAAAGCGTACATATCGTCACAGCCACCAATGTGATCATCATTGATGAAAATTTGCGGCAAAGAACGTCCTCCATGTGCCCTTTGAGCCATTTTATTCCTTGCTAGCTCATCTCCATCAATTTTGTATTCAATGAATTCAACGCCCTTTGTCGCCAGTAAACTTTTAGCACGGATGCAATACGGGCAAGTTCTCCAGGTGTAAATTTCTACTTTTGCAGCCATAACATCCTCTACTTGGTTTCGTATTTCTTAATTTTAGAATGTTGTCATGGCTGTGGAATAATTTTCCTGTTTCTGATCATCCTTAGTGGTAATGAACATGTTTGTTTACTGAAGGTGAGGTGAACACGACTTTCTATGAACTTCTTTACAACAACCTTTCGGTGAACAGTCTTGGTTCATAAAAACTTCATAGACAATACTCGTAATGCGAGGTTTAAAAAATATGTATAATAAATCACTCGGTCGTAAACCTGCCATTAAACATGAATGACAGGTACGTCCGAATGTTCAGCCAAAACGAGTTGTCTTTCCTTGCATTCAGTTACCTAACAAACTGAATAATATTCTAGTTGAAATACTATCAGCCTCAGTAATAGCACTGATAATTTTTAGATCAACAGCAAAATAATATCAGTATTTGCCGAATATTAATCTGTCGTAAATATACTGAAAGAGTTGCTGACATTGGGTTTCATAATCCTGACAGAAAGTCTATGTTTTTTATTACTTGTAAAAAGAATATCTGACCTACTGAGGATCGACAGCGTATTGAATCAGTTGACCCAAACGCTGACGTAATGTTTCTAATCCCAAACGCCTGCTTGCGGAAATAAACACTGCTAAAGGAAATTCTTCTCGCGCTAAAGCTAAGGCATCGCTATCTACCTGATCAATTTTGTTAAAAACAACCAGTGCTGGACCGGGAGTCACTGGCATTTGCGCTAAAATCTCTCTAACTGAACGAACATGGCTCAACCAAGCAGGATGAGATAAATCTACCAGATGGAGTAGGGCATCAGCTTCTGTGACTTCCTCGAGAGTGGCACGAAAGGCATCCATTAATGACGCAGGCAATTCGTGAATAAATCCCACCGTATCTGTCATCAGAATTTCTTGAGTTTCACTGCTCAAGGCATGAGGAATCACAAGGCGGCGCGTGGTCGGATCGAGAGTGGCAAAGAGTTGGTCGGCTGTATAAACTTCGGCATTAGTTAAAGCATTTAATAATGTAGACTTACCAGCATTGGTATAACCGACAATGGCAATTGAAGGAACCTCTTGATGTTGTCGCCGATTTCTCAACCGTTCACGATGCGCTTGTAACTGGTCTACTTCTTGTTGCAGTCGAGCGATCCGTCGTCCAATAGCACGGCGTTCGGTTTCCAATTTTGTTTCACCAGGTCCGCGAGTACCGATACCACCACCTAGCCTGGACATTGCTTGACCTCTTCCCGTCAGTCGCGGTAGCATGTATTCTAACTGTGCCAATTCGACTTGTAACTTACCAGCACGGGACTGGGCGCGTTGGGCAAAGATATCCAAAATGACCTCAGTACGGTCAACCACCCGGACACCTATTTGGCCTTCTAGGTTGCGGATTTGGGCAGGTGAAAGATCGCGGTCAAATACGACAAGGTTTGCCCCCAGCGTTTGGGCACTTAAAGCAATCTCTTGCACTTTACCTTCACCTACCAGCGTTTGCGGATGAGTGCGCGATCGCTTCTGCCGCATCATTTGTATTACCTCTCCTCCAGCTGTATCTACCAACCTTTCTAATTCCGCAAGAGTATCTTGGAATTGTTGAGGAGTGATGTTATCGGTCATGACACCCACAATCAAAACGCGATCTCGATCGCTGTCTACTTCTCGGGCGACAAATTCTCGCTGAAATTCGGCTTCCAGTCCTTCCACAAAATCTGTAAAGTCTTGTTGTGTCAGTACTTCCACACTCATGGGTGCTGACACACTCCAATTTGGAGATGAGAGGTTGCTATGCGGTTCCTTATTGTCAGGGGTATCTGGTAATTTATTCACGAACTGCGAAGCCATTGCAGTGCGAGACTCCTGAGGTCTGAGGTGCGCTAAGTAAGCTTCTTTGACATACCCAGTTGCACCACCACCCCGCCTTTGAAATCCCGACCCAGTAATATTCAACATCACTAAGGCATCTAGCCGCTGTAGTGCCATTGCTGTCAGTGCCGCTTCATTGGGCGGTTCTGGCTTAAGTTGGGTAGCAATACAACGAATACCGCTGAGTCGTTCCGCACCGTATCGGGGCAATTCCAGTGGTGGAATTTGCGTTTGACGCGGTGTCCCTACCCCAACACGAATCACTTGACCGCGACGGTTGAGGTAGGCACACACAGGCTGATTGATTTCGGTGCTAATTGCTGCCAGTCGCTGGGAAAATTCGGGCGTAGTGATGAGATCGCCCTGTATGCGCTGGTGATACAGCCGCTGTAGTTGCTTCAGCTGGCTGGACTTCATCCCTTGAAGATTGCCGAAGATAGTCTCGATAGGCGTTTACGACCAGTAATATGGTCCCCTGAATCCATCTCTTCCTATGTTACAACACCTTTTTCGTGTTCATCCTCAGCCTGTTGGCAGATGCAATGTTACTTAACTTGTGGGATTACTCTTATCTATATCGGCTATAAGTTCCTCTTGTGTTAAATCAATCATCGGGACACCGTAATGATATAAATTAAGCAAGAAAGAATTTCATAAACTGGTTTTATCCAAGGAACACGAATTATTTAGGACTGCTATAGATACTAGTTATCAGCCGAAGATTCATAAGCTGGAGTTTAGACTAAAGATAAGGGATGATCAAATCACACTTAGAGAATTATGGA
>JAQYWN010000481.1 GCA_029379265.1 Rhizonema sp. NSF051 | reverse complement strand
CGCAGATTAATTACCCCAGATAATTATACTATGTGCATTTACCCGGATTTGATATCACACCGTTGATTTTGATAGTTGTGGTGGGATTGATGGTTCTGAAGTTTGTTGGACTGGGGACGAATAATCACAACCTTTACATTGTGATCGGGATTGGTGCGGCAGTTTTCTTTGGAGTTTCTCGTCTGCTGTATATTTATACCCCAAGAGAGTCGGAGGGTTCGGTAATGATGAGTTGGACTCATATCGTTGTGAGTGCCACTGCGACTAGTTTAATATTGGGAACCGCGAATCCTGCTGTTATAACAGTAGGTGCAGTATCTGGACTACTTCCCGATGTTGACATCTCCACGAGTGCCGCAGGTAAAGTTTTACCGTGGGTGAGTCACTGGCTGGAACGTCGCTTTCCTCACCGCAGTTAGGCAATACATAAACCGAATAAATTCAAAAATCCAGTCTCTATTCAAAAGACTGGTAAAGTTTTGGGAGACAATGTGATTTGGAATCCTGCTAATCTCCCTAAACCAGGCAGGGGGCATTCTAGCAGGGGGCATTCTAGCAGGGGGTTCAGGGAAAACACAGACTTTGAAAGCTCTAGCTTATGAAATTCCGAAATTTTTTCAAGGAGTGAGAATTATTCTCATCGATTTCCAAGTCGGTACCCAGGCGATCGCAGGGCAAGCGTTATATTCTGTTTTTAGGCAATTTGGCGCAGTGCCTCAACCAATGACTAGATCTATGATCGCCAGTCGCTCATAGAGGTTTCCCCCATGAGCTCGCTGGCTCACTTTTTACTTTTGCCTTGTTCGGTGATGAATTGCTGCTTTCAAGGAATGATATTCTCGTGGCGTAATCTCTCGAAAAGATCAAAGAAGGACAGCAGCGTTTTTTGATAATCGAGAAATCCAAAGCCCCTGCTCTTCGACATATCGTTGAGGCATTCGATTTCCCGACCCAAATCTGCATCAGTATGCCACCAAGAGGTAAGTTGGGTCAACAAATGCGGCTTGAGACCGTGTTGAGCAACAATACTATCCCACACTGGTTCCGCCTCTGTCATCTGCTCAGCCAAAGGAGTCGCACACCCAGGGTAAGGTGCGGCCTCGAGGCCAAAGAATGCCGCGAGCTGTGGCCACATCCAGCGCCATCGGAAGATATCACCATTAACGATGTTGAAAGCCTGGTTGCCGGCTTCAGGCGTAATCGAAGCCCACTCGAGATGCCGTGCGAGCAGACGTGCGTCGGTAACATCAACTAAGCTGTTGTACTGCTGGGGCGAGCCGGGGAAGACAAAGGGGCGTCCGGTTTCGCGGCAGATAGTTGCGTACACTGAGAGTGTGACGCCCATGTTCATCGCGTTGCCGAGTGCGTAGCCAATGATCGTTGATGGCCTGTGAACACTCCACTTAAAGCCTCGCTGTGCTGCCTTTTCAAACAGAATGTCTTCCAGCACGTAGTAGAAGTTCAGACCAGGGACACGAGGCTGCTCCTCCCGAAACGGCGTGTCCAACGTGCTTTGTCCATAGGTCTCGAACGAGCCTAGATAATTCTTCGTGCCGGTTACAAGCGCAACGTGAGTAAGCCTGGGTGCCTCATCCAACGCCTCAAGCAGGTTGCGAAGCATCGCACCATTGACATCGCAGTTCTCTTGCTCGGTAGCCTGACGGGACCAGGTACAGAAAAAAACGTGCGTTACATCGATTTCTGCCAGCGCCGACTTCAGTTCGTCACGGTCGAGCAGATTTGCCGAAACGGGAAGAATTCCTTGCTCTGTCGATGGGTTACGGGCTAGTCCGTACACCGTCCAATCGCCCGTCCTGCCAAGGTGGTCGCAAAGGTTTTTGCCCACAATGCCTGTCGAACCTGCGACAAGCGCAATCTGTCTGGTACTCATCAAGATCGTCCTTTCTACTGTAACTGTCAGTTTTAATGGTGCCACAGGTTGAAAACAGGTATCATCTGCCTTACTCTCGATCTATGAACAGTCATTTGCCACTCAAAAAAGATGAGAAGCGATGTGCAGAGCTTGCCGACTTTCTGCATACTCGCTCCCGTACAGCTATCCCCCTCTGATGTCGGTCTACCCCTGTGAGCAGTACATGGGTTCGACTCAATTAAGATTTTATTCGAGAGGAATTAATGATGACTGCTTTAACTTTACAGTTACCTCCTAGTCTCCAATTTACAGATGAGGAATTTGAACAGATTATTGCTATTAATAAAGATTTACGTTTGGAATTATCACGAAACAGGGAATTAGTAATTATGTCACCCACGGATGGAGAAACGGGTAACCGAAATTTCGATTTACTAGGTCAACTATGGTTTTGGAACAGTCAAAATATTTTGGGAAAAGCTTTTGATTCTTCTACTGGATTTAAACTTCCTAATGGCGCAACTCGTTCTCCAGATGCTTCGTGGATAAAGATGGAAAGATGGGATGCTCTCACGGCTCAACAAAGAAAGAAATTTCTCCCCTTATGTCCTGATTTTGTCGTGGAATTAGTTTCGGAAACTGATGATAATGTTATTTTCAGTGGAGTCGCCGGGGGAATTGGCGGTATCGGCGCAAATGACAACAATCCAGATACGCCCAATGAGACTCCAATCGGATCGGTTACCATTCCGGAACGCTGGGGCTTTCATCAAGAAATGTATTTCAACAACACCCGAGATACAGTTCCTTGTGCTTTCTCAGTCGGATTGCAACTCAACCATACACTGCAAGAAGCATCGCAGGAAGCTCAAAGCTGTAACTTTATATCCGGAACTGCACAATCGCTAGGGTTAGCTAATACCGGGACAATCTTTGCACCGGATGCTAAAAACGCCTTTTTACGTAACACTAACGTGAGTTCCGATAAAATACCCCAATATTTCTTAGATGCAAATAACGTACAGCAACTCCGCACAGTGCCATTTCCAGGTGTACCTACCAATCCAAACACAGATCAGAATCTCAGATTTTGGTTTACCGTCGATCCACACATGTTAGCCAAAGCTCGTCAAATTAATGTCGAACTCCTGAACTGTGCACCAGTCGATACGAGCGGTAAATGTAACAGTAGACCGCTCGATCCCGCTCCTCGTATCATTGTGGGTGGAAACGGACTTAGTGGTCCTACTTTTGTCGATAATGCTGCCTATCGCAAATACGTGGCAACAAATTTAAACTTCGACGAACGCGGTAACAAGAACAACAATACTGAGGTGCTGGTTGCGGATATGGAAACTACAGCTTCGGCAATGGTGGCTTTTTCCAATCGTGTACCCTTTATTGCAGTACGGAGTGTCTCGGATCTTGCGGGCGGTGGTGATCAGTCAGCAGCAGCACAACTACAGACTTTCTTTGCAGTAGCGGCTGAAAACCAAGCACGTGTCGTGTTGAAGCTGGTAGATTTATTGTAGGAAAAATAAGCAATTCACCCTTATTTTCCGTTAAATATGGCGATACGGCTTAAGCCGTTGCCCAAGGCGATCGCACTCTCAAGTTGACAAATCAAACATTGCATAAATGGCAGACGCTCACCTTCAGACTGAATGAATTGAAGAATCGTACTCCTGTTCATTCTGCTGTGCAAGTGGCAAACCGAGATCTCTGAGAACAGCTTTGGCTTCTTCGATTTTTTGTATTGCCGATAAAGAATCAGGAGGATTAGTGTTACTCGGCATCCGTCGCAACTCCTCGCCGTTGTAATTTTTGGTTCTTTTTAACTGGATTTTCTACAAAATCTATTGCAAAATCTAAAGATAGCTGTGTGTATTGACTAGATTGACGAACTTTTTGTAGTTGTTGGCATTCGCTATTCAAATAAGCCTTCACAGAACGAGCTAAAGCTTTTGCTAAAAGTGGAGGAACAGCATTTCCTATTTGATTAAACTGACTGTTTTCGGAACCTTGAAATTCAAACCAATCAGGAAAACTTTGCAGTCGAGCACCTTCACGCACGGTTAATCTTCTTCTACGTCCATCTGGTAAGCGTATTCGCAACATATCGCCTGTTGCACCAGATAAATTGCGGCAGGTGACTGTTCTGCAAGGCGTGTCTAGGTGAACATCTCTAGGCTTGACGCATTTGGATGCTATTTCATATTTCTTCACATATTCATCCATACTTGAAGTGAGAAATTTTGAATTTTGTGGAACTGAAAAAGCTAATTCTCCTAAAGCCTCACCCGCAGTATACGGTGCAGCAAAATGTGTTTTTTCTGGCCATTTCCAACCACCTTTATGTGCCACACAAAAAAGGCGTTCTCTTTTCTGAGGCACCCCGTAATCAGCAGCATTTAAAATTTGCCATTCAACAATATAATCAAGTTCTTGGAGAGCCTCAACAATTTCTTCAAAATATACTTTGTTGCGAAACAGCATCCCCCGCACATTTTCAAACAAAGCTAGTTGGGGACGATAGCGCCTAACTGTAGAAATGAAAGTAGGAAAGCCGTCACGACTATCTTTTAATCCGAGTTGATGTCCACCGACACTGAAGGGTTGACAAGGAGGACCACCTATGATACAATTCACATCTTGCAAATAGGTTACAGACCTCGTCTCTAGAATAGATAATGGTGTCAGATTGACCTGATGACATGGACTATGCAGATTATACCAATAAGTTCCACAAGCATCTTCCAAAATTTCATAACCAATCGTTTTGAAGCCGTAGGTTTCAAAACCAAGAGCAAAGCCGCCACAACCTGCAAATAAATCAATAACCAAGTATTCACTGTTTTGACTATAAGAAAGTTGTAGTTCTGTTTCAATCAAATTAAGATAAGGGACTTTGCACTCCAAGGGCTAAGCTCAAAACACAACAATCTATTATATATGATTAATCTTGAGTATTTTAGCAAAGATTTGTGCGCTATCATCTGTGAAGACAAGATATGTAGGAAACTTGTCATAAGGTTTGTAGTTGCGCTTCAGCGCTCTTGATCATCACAAGAACACTGAAGCGCAATTACGAGCCTAGTATCACGCCACCTTTACGATGTTTTACCCGCCTTTGTTTTAAATTCATAGCATGTTTTAACATCATGATATAGTAATAGCTTGCAATTAAAAATTTGATTTACTTACGACACACAAAAAAAGCCACACAACCTACAACACTGAAATCATAGGTATGAAAGTTGTCTTTCAATATCGTTTCTAAATCTTCGCGACTATCATCAGTGTTACTAAATATTCCTTTAGCAATGTACATACGGATTAACTGTCTAGCAAATAAATTGTGTGAGATATCTTTTCCGAGAATAGTTGTCCCAAAAATTACATCATTATCTTTGAGCAAAGTTTTGAGATTTTTAAAACAATACCTTTATATCAGGAGTTGAAAGTTACTGACTGTGAGCGGTTCAAGAAATAGATGATTCAAATCGACGGTTCCTACGGAGAAGGAGGTGGGCAAATACTTCGCACCTCGCTCTCGTTATCTGCCATTACTGGTAAACCCATTTGCATAAATAGTATCCGCGCCGGACGTAAGAAACCGGGATTAGCAGCACAACACTTAACAGCAGTTCGCGCTGCGGCAACAATTTGTAATGCTCAGGTACAGGGAGATGCGCTATCTTCAACGTCGCTGGAATTTATTCCGGGTACTTCTGTACAAGCGGGAAATTATACATTTGATGTCAGCGAAGCACGAGAAGGCGGTTCTGCGGGTGCCATCACTTTGGTGTTACAGACTATTCTCTTACCTCTAACACTTTGCTCTGGTAACTCAGAAGTGACGCTACGAGGAGGAACTCATGTAAGTCATAGCCCTTCAATGACTTACATTGAGCAAGTCTACTTGCCTACACTGTACCGTATGGGTGTGCGGGTTGAAGTGGAATTGAATGCTTGGGGATGGTATCCTCGCGGTGGGGGAGAAGTAAATTTGTTAATCAGTGGTGGTAACAAACTTAGTGGAATCGATTTGGTGGAACGCGGTAACTTGCAGCAAGTGCGGGGACTAGGAGTCGTGACTGAACTTCCTTCCCACATTCCGCAAAGAATGGTGAGTCGTGCCGAAAATTTGTTACGTAAAGCGGAATTAAAAGCTAGTTTACAACCATTACGAGCAAAAGGTGTTGCACCAGGAGCTGGTTTGTTTATCACTGCTCAGTATGAAAATAGTTTGGCTGGGTTTGGGGCTGTGGGACGTCTCGGTTTACCTGCACAAAAAGTAGCGCAAATCGCTTGTGAGGAACTGCTGAAGTTTCACGAGACTGGTGCCGCAGTGGATGAACACTTAGCAGATCAGTTACTGTTACCTGCTGCTTTGGCATCAGAGAAAAGTGAGTATCGAGTGGCTGATATTAGTCAGCACTTGACAACAAATGCTTGGGTTATTGAGAAATTTGAACTAGCACGGGTATCGGTGGATAAAGTTGATCAGCTGGTGACTGTAGAACCGTGAATTAGTAGTCAGTATTAACCTGCTGAAAGATTGCTATGACAGTTATATAATCAGTCGTGAGAAAATACTTAAGTTGATAATAG
>JAQYWN010000480.1 GCA_029379265.1 Rhizonema sp. NSF051 | reverse complement strand
GAACATTATATTAAAGTGAAAATATCTTCATTGCAAAAGAAACCGCGTGTTGTCGCATGGCAGGCGGTTTTCTCATTGCTTGTATTCGTTTTCATGTACTTACCGATAGTGGTATTGGCTTTTTACAGTTTCGACTCATCGCCCTACAGTGCAGGTTGGCAAGGATTTACCCTAGATTGGTATCGTAGCTTGTTGAGGGATGAGCGAATTTTATCAGCTTTGAAAAATAGTTTACTCGTTGCTTTTTGTGCAGTGGCTATTTCAGCAGTGTTGGGAACTTTGACGGCAGTAGGTTTAGCACGTTATCAGTTTCCGGGTAAGACATTGTATCGTGGGATTTCGTACCTGCCATTGATTATTCCCGATATTGCGATCGCCGTCTCTACTCTAGTTTTTCTAGCGGCGTTTGCCATTCCTCTAAGTGTGTGGACAATTATAGCAGCACATGTCGTCTTCTGTCTTGCTTACATTTGTCTGATTGTTTCTTCGCGACTGACTAATTTAGATCCCCACTTGGAAGAAGCCGCACTAGATTTGGGAGCAACACCAGTACAATCTTTCATCCAAGTCTTGTTACCTCAATTAATGCCCGGTATTGTCGCTGGTTGCCTCCTCGCTTTTGTCCTCAGCTTGGATGACTTTCTCATTGCTAGTTTTACTGCAGGGAGCGGTGACAATACCCTGCCAATGGAAATTTTCAGCCGCATCAGAACAGGTGTGAAACCAGATATTAATGCTCTCAGCGTCATTCTGATTGTAGGATCTGCTGTCGTCGCTTTTGTCGCCGAATTAATTCGTGCTTCTTTCGAGCAAAAGCATTTTGACCAAAAATCATAGGGCGCTTTACCTCAAATGTCTCGATATTTCACGAATTTGTCAGACTCCCGATTTCTTAAAGAAGTCGGGAATCTTGCAGAAAAAACCCGTCCAAACATTGACTTTGGACGGGTTTTAGTTTGAACAATTTTGCCAAATTTTTGTGAGAAAAACTTACAAATCAGGAGGCAAAATGACGTTATCAATCGCGTGGATAACACCGTTGCTGGCTTTAATATCTGGCTGAACGACTTTAGCGTCATTTACCATCACGCCTTTACCTGAATCAATCTTGACATTGATTGGCCCGCCTTCAATACTTTTTAGTTCGCCAGATTTCAAATCCCTGGACGATAACCTGCCTTGGACAACATGATACCGCAAGATTTTTACCAAAACTTCTTTATTTTCTGGCTTAAACAAGTCTCGCACAGCGTCTTGTGGCAATTTAGCAAACGCTGCATCAGTAGGTGCGAAAATAGTGAAAGGACCTTGACCTTGTAAAGTGTCTATTAGCCCTGCTGATTTTAAAGCTTGGCCAAGTTTGGAAAATTGACTGTTTCCCTGTACTACCGAGACTAAGTTTTTGCCTTGGGTTCCTCCTGTTCCTGGAGTAGGAGAGGGTGTTCCTGTTCCAGATCCTGGTGTTGGAGTGACTGGGACTTCTAGTGGCGGAGAAGAGGGCGTTGTGCTAGGAGTAGGAGATGTCGTCGGTGCCGTCGTATTGCCGGGTTGTTGAGGACATGCAGCTCGGTTATAGGGGCACTCTTGCAAAATACTAGGACGAGGATTTGTTCCTCTGCCGCCGCCGGCTTGTGATACTCTAATATCGGATAGAGCTTTAGGATTTGCTGCTTCTAATTTGGAATTTAGAAGTAGAGATTGAGTGTTTGCCACTGGAAATGCGCTTTTGTGAGGATAAAATACCTCACTTGCACCAGTTGGTAGACTGATGAGACAAATGCCCGTTACTCCCACGATACTAGCCAACTTGGTCAGCGAATTGCTGTAATTAACCTTCATAACTTCTGTTTGGCTTTATTTTCCACACTTACACAAAAACTTATATCATTTAGCTACGCATAAAATCTAACCCTGTAAGTAAGATTCTTGAGCGCAAATATAGGTATTTTATCTCATATGTGTATATATTGCAGTGAAGCGTTAAAGCAGTTAATAGCTATACTTTATAACAAATGACTACACCTATGCCGCTCAAAGGAATACCTATTTAATAAATCGCACAGGATGCAGAGGAAAAGAAAGGAAAAGGTTGAACATCATTTGTCTTTTGTCCTTTGTACTTAACAAGTGAACGCTACTTGCTTTAACAGAAATCAGATCGCCATATTGAATTCAGCAACCTCATTCAGACGGTTTACTGACCTCTGCATGTTCCCTATTGATAGAAGAGTTTTTGCTCTCAACTGTCACCTAATACGAAGGACAAATGATTCAAGACAATTCTTACGAGCAATACCAGTTCTCTGTGAAGTTACTATAAATCAAATCGGCACTACCTTTGTCAAAAAGGGGGCTAAGATAGGTTATTTAGCACGGCTTCAAGGATAAAAAGGATAAAATTGTCATATAGACAAAAATAAGGGTAGGAATTAAACGTGATAGAATTGTATCAATTTGAACTTTCTCAATACTCAGAAAAAGTGCGATTACTCCTTGATTATAAAGGGTTGGAGTACCGCAAAATAGAGGTTACACCAGGAATTGGACAGGTAGAACTTTTCAGGCTAACAGGTCAGAAGCAAGTACCTGTACTGAAAGATGGTAGTAGGTATATTGCGGATTCTACAGAAATAGCTAGGTATTTAGACTTTCAGTATCCGGAGCGTCCACTGGTGCCGAGAGACCCAAAGCAAAAGGGTTTATGCTTAATGATGGAAGAATGGGCGGATGAGTCGATTGGCACTAAAGGTCGAAAAGCATTGTTTTCTGCGATCACTTCAAATCAGAACTTCCGCAAGTCTCTATTACCGACGACAACACCAGATCTACTCAAAAGTCTCTTGGAAGGAGTTCCCAACGATGTGCTAAAATTCTTAGGTGTTGGAGTCGGTTATACTCCAGATGTAGTAAAAAGCGCGATCGCAGACCTAAGGCAAGACTTGGAAGCCCTAACGCTGCTGTTGTCTGACAGTCCCTATTTGACGGGAGATGAACCTTGCTTAGCTGACTTTGCCGTTGCAGGTTTATCGATCTTGTTAAAGTTTCCAGATGGTCCTTATCTGAATTTGCCCGCAACCCTCAGAGGCAAAGGTGTACCGGGACTAGCAGATAATCCCAATTACGAACCCTTCTTCACCTGGCGAGATCGTCTCTACGCCCAGTTTCGCAAACCGTTAATTAGTACCACCACAACAGGAAGCCCAGGTTTTCCTACTTCAATTCAAATAGATTAGCTATTGGTCAAAAGTCATTGGTAATTTCCTTTAAAAATAACAAATGACTGATGACAAATGATTAGAGAAATTTTGTACTCCCTTATTACAATGCAACATAAGATAGGAAAAGGGATTATGTAATAGAGATGTAAGTAATCAAATGAATTTGGGACAGCCATTAGGTTCAGTAATTCAAGGCTCTCTCACTGAGGGATTGGAAGTGCGATTGCACCCAGATATTTCAGTAGAAGATATGCGGGTGGGTAAGTTTCTTGTTGTGCAAGGGGTGCGATCGCGCTTTTTCTGTATGCTGACAGACGTAGCATTAGGAATAGCCAACCAAAGAATTATTGCAAATCCTCCTAGTTGGGAAGACACTTTTTTGCGAGATATCTTAGCAGGAAGTAGTACATACGGGACTATTAATCTCGCACCAATGTTGATGTTCACTCCAGAATCGGAAGAATCTTTTTCTCCAAAAAATGGAAAATCAACAAACCCATTTGTGCCGTCGATGACTGGTTTGGCATCATTTCAGCCACAAACTAGTACAACAATGGAACTCCTGCCAGTGAAAACCATTCCTAGCCACTTTAGCCAAGTCTATGAAGCGGCGGAGGACGACTTTCGCAGGGTATTTGGTTGGGAAGACGATCCCCAAAGGAAGAATTTTTCTATTGGAAGGCCATTGGATATGGATGTTCCAGTTTGCCTTGATTTAAACCGATTCGTAGAACGGAGTAACGGTGTTTTTGGTAAATCTGGTACTGGTAAATCCTTCTTAACAAGATTACTTCTAGCTGGAACAATCCGTAAAAAAGCTGCTGTTAGTTTGATTTTTGATATGCACTCCGAGTATGGCTGGGAAGCTGTCTCTGAAGGTAAACAATTTAGCACTGTTAAAGGCTTAAAACAACTTTTTCCCAGTCAAGTTGAAGTATACACCCTTGACCCAGAATCCACAAAGCGTCGGGGAGTTCCTCACGCTCAAGAACTTTACCTCAGTTACGATCAAATTGAAGTTGAAGATATCAAGTTGTGCAGTCGAGATTTGGGACTCTCGGAAGCCAGCTTGGATAACGCCAATATCTTGTATGCAGAATTTGGTAAGTCTTGGATTCTCCAGTTGTTGAATATGACAAACGAGGAAATCAAGTTATTTTGCGAGGAAAAGCGGGGACACCAAGGTTCAATCACAGCATTGCAACGCAAACTGCTGCGCCTGGATAATTTAAAGTATATGCGAGCAGCTTGTCCCCACAATTATATCAACCAAGTTTTGCGTTCTATAGAAGCTGGTAAGAACGTTGTCATCGAATTTGGTTCGCAGTCTAATTTGCTTTCTTATATGTTGGTAACAAATATGATTACCCGACGGATTCACCAACATTATGTCGGTAAGGCAGAGAAGTTTTTACAAACGAAGAATCCGTTGGATAAACCAACACAATTGATGATCACAATTGAGGAGGCGCACCGCTTCCTTGACTCAGCAGTGGTGCAAAGTACGATTTTTGGAACCATCGCTCGTGAAATGCGCAAATATTTTGTCACACTTCTGGTCGTCGATCAACGTCCATCGGGTATAGATAATGAAGTCATGTCACAAATCGGCACGCGGATTACAGCTTTACTGAACGATGAAAAAGATATTGAGGCGATTTTCACAGGTGTGTCTGGTGGAGGTGCTTTACGATCTGTGTTGGCAAAGTTAGATTCAAAACAGCAAGCGTTGATTTTAGGACATGCTGTTCCCATGCCTGTCGTCGTGCGTACCCGTCCTTACGATTCAGTTTTCTATGAAGAAATTGGTGAAACCGCTTGGGAAGAAAAGCCAGATGCAGAGGTATTTGCCGCAGCTGAGTTAGCCAAAGCGGATCTTGGCTTCTAGCGATTGGCGATTTTATGCGATGTTACCGAGGTTTTGATCTATTTAAGCGCTATTGTATCAAGCGTTGCTAGGCACTGAAGGAAATTGATACTCTGTAAGTAGAGGCTCACCCTCTACTAGGACTCGCTGTTGTCAATTGAATCAATATTGGTATTGTTAAACTTTCTTCTTAGAATTATTTCAAAACGTTTGATATAAATTGCCAAGATAGAGAGAGCGAGTTCTTTATCTTGGTCATTGCTAAAGTTGAGTTTGTGTGTGCTAAATAGTTGGGGAATAAGTTGTAAAATAGCTTTAAGTTCGCTTGTTTTGAATCTGTTGCTCCATAGAGCGATGGCATCTCCAATATTATTTATAGTTTCTAGGCGCAGCACAAAGTAGAACGAGATAAGATTAATTAGATAGCTGCGCTTTATCTCCATTTGAACGTAATTGGAGATATAAAGCGGTTGAGAAGTAAATTGTGATTCAAAATACTGCTTGTATGTTTGCGTACCAAGTAGTAGGGACCGTGCAACTGAGGTGTCTAAAAAGTTTTCTTTTCCAGGTCTATCCTCCATTTTATATTATTTCTCGTCTTCGTCAGAGTCCTGGTTATGCTCAACTTTGATCCCGAATGGTAAGGTATTAAAGCCTAAGTTTTCTAAAGTAAAAATAGAATCCTCAACTTCTAAATTAGTGATTGAAACTTGATTTACTAAGGATGCAAGTAGATCATAAGCTCCTTGGTACTGACTGGCATTACAATCAATCCATCGGTTAGAATACGCCAGTGCATCATACAGTGCCATTACCACTTCTGTATAAGGGTCAGTCGTACATTTATCGCGCATAGTACGCATAGTACGTATTAGGTTATCTGCATAGACAGCGGCTATTGGTTCTCCAGAATAAGAGGAGAGTTTTTGCAAATCGACTAAGATAGCTTTGGTGATTTCTACTACGGAGATTTCTTGAACAGAAGGCGAGGTATTCATTGTTTTTCTTCTATTTCAACTTGAGTTTGTCTGGACCTATATGGTCTGTTCATAGATGTCAAAACAAATTTTACAACGGAACTTAGTTGGAAGCAAATAAACTTGATGTTACCCAATGGTATTGAAAACAATAATGGTAAACTAGAGTGTAAATCGTTGTAGCAAAGCTACTTTTGGATTATTTGCTCACAGCGTTATTTAGAACCAAACAATAATGATATAATTGTCAGTCTAAGTGTAGTACAACGCAATTTTCAGAGAATTATTTCAGAGATTGGTTCGCCAGTTGCGGTGGACGGGTTCCCCGGCATAAGCAAACTGGCGTTAGCGAAGCGGTAGCGTTAGCGTTAGCGCAGCGTTAGCTCAGATCTTGCACCTGGAAACTTCAATGTTAATTCCTTGACTAAGTGCTA
>JAQYWN010000479.1 GCA_029379265.1 Rhizonema sp. NSF051 | reverse complement strand
GGATAGTAGTTATTATCGATAGGTCTAATTATAATGAAGAATTTTTTAATTTTCCTAATTTCTTTAGTAGGTGCTTGTGTACTTGTGTTAACACTATCACCTAGCTTTGCCCAAACCAATGTGCATCTGACAATGGGTAATCCTAGTAATGCAGCTACTTTCAACCTTACCAACTATCTATTGGTAAAATCTCAATACGTGTTATCTTACAATTGCAATAAAGGAATCTCAAATTGGGCTAGCTGGCAGTTGAACCGTTCGTGGCTTGGTAATGCTGCTCGGCAAAATAACTTTCGTTCAGATACCTCGCTACCTTCTGGTTGTAATCAAGTAACCGATTCTAACTATAGTGGCAGCGGATTTGATCGTGGACATATGACACCTTCGGCAGATAGATCAAATAGTACTACGAACAATTCTGCAACTTTTTTGATGACAAATATCATTCCACAAGCCCCCGATAGTAATCAGGGTGTATGGGCTGACTTGGAAGATTATTCCAGAGATTTAGTTCAAAAAGGTGGTAAAGAACTATATATTATGTCTGGTGGATACGGCGTGGGTGGTACTGGCTCTAAAGGCACTGCTAGTACAATTGCGAGCGGAAAAGTGACTGTACCGAACCGTACTTGGAAGATTATTGTGGTTCTTGATCGTTCCGGTAACGCAAGTAGTGTAACAAATGCCACACGCGTCATAGCAGTAGACATCCCAAATACCCAAGGAATTAGAAATAACAATTGGAAAACATATCGAGTTAGTGTTGACTCTATAGAGAAAAAAACAGGTTACAATTTTTTAACTAATGTTCCTACAAAAACTCAATCTGTAATTGAAGCTAAAGTCGATAATCAATAACTACTCCAAATAACTTACCCGTCTAAATACTAGACGGATAAATATTTCCGCAACACACTTTTTAAATATTAGGTTTCCACTACTTTAGTCGATAGTCCAGCCAAATCGCCAGACTGAGTTTTCCCAACTACGTATACATCTATAAGCTTTTTTCCAACACGAAATACTTGGATTTCACTGAGATTGGCTTGAAGTGTCTCTACCAGATTGTGATACTTGGGTACATTTACTTTTTGTTCGTCATCATGCCAATCTTTTTCTTGTGCAAAGTTACTAAATACGTCAGATAAATTTGCTATTTCTACTGGGGAATCTTGGGGATGACCTGTTAACTCTAAAATTTTTTTTGGGTTTAACTGATCACAAACACCTGACCAGACGAAAGGTTCAAAAGGTTACTCAGACTCACTTGGCATAAGTAAATCTAAGGAAGCATCTTTAAGATTGATGAGTTCTAGCTATGTTGTAAAGGGTCTTAGCCTCTTTATTAAATGTTTTCGATTCTGGCGATCTGCTCAGCACTTGTTGAAAACATTTTAATGCATATTCATATTTAGTATGTAAACAATAGGACAACCAATGCTCTCTCCAGAGAATTAGCAAAGCAGTTTGATTGGAATGTGAAGTTAACTAATTTACACGATTGCTCATCTTTGTCAGTCCTAATTGTTAAACCTCCTTAATAATCACGATTACTAAAGAGGTTTAACATAAGTAAAAAACACTTACATCCTGTTTTTTACCTAAAAATCATCCAGAAACTGACTAATGCGGCTGATGACAGGGTCAACCTCTTGAGGAGGTGCAGCAGTATTAGTGGGAGTATAAGAAGTATTGATAACTTCTACTACTGGTGGTTTTGATGGGGTTGGAGATTGAACGATTGGTACGTGATTAACCATAATCGCAATCTGTGCGACTTGTTGACTAAGTTGCATCAGTTGATGTTCTATGATCTCCAATCGATGGGACTCTTTAGCAAAAAAACGTTCCTCAAGGTCACCGAGTCGATTTTGTAGTTCAGAAATTTTGTGATCTATCCCTAGTGTTGCTACTGTTGTTGGATTAGGTCGGACAGATTCCGGTACGCCTAAAGACTGCCACAAAGCTTCTTTACAGAGGTCGCTAAAAGTTTTGTCAGGATCCTTGTCTAAATAGCTTTCTACAAGCGCCAACAAACTTTCGTCAGCAACACCAGGGTTGAACGCAACGGATTTAACTACCTTTTTTGACCATTGGAACATTAGTTTTAGACCCTACTGGAGCGAACAGAGGACAGCTGTGCCTCTCCATAAATATACTGCCCCAAAGCGTTAGCCTGCCTGGATGGAGCAGCTAAATGTGGATTGATTTTTGCCTCTTTCAACAAACGTTGGACATCTTCCCAGAAGAACTCTCCCCCTCCTCCAGTGAGAACGACATCCGTGACTCGTTCTGGTAGCCATGCCAGTACGCGGCTACAGATTTCTCGAGAGAACATTTCTGTCAAGTTGGGGAGAAAATCATCTAGATTCGTCGGCTTGCTGGCACCTCTAGGACGGTAGAAGCGATCGCCTTTGAGTCGGTTCACAGTGGCAATCAGGGTTAGAGATTGGCTATCAGCTCCCTGTACTTCAGCAGCAACGAGTTCATAGAACTTGCTCATGCCAAAGTCTTCACTCTTAGAAGCTCCGCGAGCGAAGCGGAAGTTGTCAACCATCAAACAATCAGTAGTTTGGTGTCCAATATCAACAATTGCCACCGAAACTTTCGTAAAGTCAGGCATACCTGCGGCTTTTTTTGGTTGACCTTCACACCACAGTAAGCTGCCATAGCCTTCTGGCATGACCCAAACTTTGCTGATGTTTACAGATACGGCTTCCCCACGAAAGTTCATGACATGAGGACCGCTCAATTGAGCGGTTAGTTGTGCTTTTTCCTTTTCAAACTGCTCTTGTGAAAGATAAGGTAAACCCAGTACTACTGAGATTTCGTCTTTAAGCTTAAAGTAGCCAGCACAAGCTAGGACCTTGATCAGAGCATCCTCTACTTTAGATTTGCCCACTCCCAAATTCGCCCCAAAATCTGCTGCCAACTGACCGACGGCATATCCACTACCTTGATATTCTAGCCACAGATCCATCAATGGATCTGTTGCACGGGCTTCAAAAACACCACCCCGGACTTGCTCCATCGACATTTGCTTGACATTAGAAGAGACAAACATGACGTTATTTGGCTCTCTACTAACACAAGTTTTTGTCGAAGTTCTACCTAAATCCACACTGAGAATCTTTTTTCCTGAACTCATGCCAGTTGGCTGAGTCGGGGTAGTATTTATCGGAGTAGATGCCGATACTCTATTCATTGGTATGGCAGCGGCATTCATTGGGCTAGCGGCGGAAGGTTGGTCTGTCATGAACGCTCCTGGTAATTACTAAGCTTTAACAAACTATCATGCTCATCTTACAAAATGCTGGTATAAGAAATCCTTGGTATTGTTAACCGTAGATATAAATTTCTTTAAAATCTCCCACTAAAAAATTAGCAGCAGGTTTTCGATATCCCGGTCACTAGGCTTTAGAATTTAGACGACTTCTGTAAAACTGGTTGACATCCTGCACTCGCAAGCCCGCAAGTTTATTTTACGAGCAAAAAAACTTGCTTGGGTATTTAATCCTCCGTATTTATCTATGAGAGATGGCTTCCTCGTTCTTCTCACTATTCTTTGTGAATCAGAGCTAAGCCGCAGTAAGCTGCTCCTGAAGTATGTTAGCAAACATACCCAAAACAGCGCTACCTAATTACTCAAGTTGTTAATTAGGCATCAGGTGATGTCTAATCATTGATAATTGGAAATAATATCTTCCCCATTACCAGCCTTAACTAAGTAGGTTATTACAAAAAAACATAAATATGTAAACAAATTTTCAGCGGCTGTGAAACCCGCTAACAACAGTACGGGCGGGTTTGACAGGATTGTTCGTTTTTACTCACACGTTATGAGATAAAACCCGCTAACAACAGTACGGGCGGGTTTGACAGGATTGTTCGTTTTTACTCACACGTTATGAGATAAAACCCGCTAACAACAGTACGGGCGGGTTTGACAGGATTATTCGTTTTTACTCACACGTTATGAGATAAAACCCGCCCCTACTGACCATTAATAGCACAACGTCGCATAGGCGAATCGGATGTCCCCTGCGGCGAGGCTCCAATGTAAAGCTGTGTTTATTCACGCCAACGCACTTAGCAACTTACGTTATTTTTTAGTCAGAATTTTAATAAATCCTGACTTTTTAATTCTTTCAGCTTGACTTTTACTGTCCACTCCCTTTTGACACCATGAAAAGTCTTTAGATGGTTGGTGTCAATGATTGCACTCTCGGTTCGGATTGCCAGTCTAATGGGTTCCAAACCCTTTCTTCCAAAGCCATCTGCTCAATTAAACTGGCTAATCGTAGAGCTTTAAGCGCTTGTTCTCCACCAACCGAAGGCTGATTGCCACCGCGCACGCAGTTGACAAAATGTTCCAATTCTGCACCTAGCTTATCAGTGTTGCCAGTACAGACTTTTTCAATAACACCATCTTGCTTGTAAAACACTTGCCGATAATCAGCCATAGAGTTGGCAGTCGTATGTCGGTGAATCAAAATTTCATTCTTGATAAAATCTGCTTCAGTATATGAGTCTTTACAATGAGCAACAATACTGCGGATTTTACGATGTGTGACTTTGCTAGCTGTTAAAGTGGCGACAATACCGTTAGCAAAACCTAATGTAGCAGTTACGTAGTCTAAATAACCGGAGTCCAAAGTACGATTACCGCTAGCTGTCAACTTCACCACTGGTGCTGCGGCTAATTCTAACAGAAGATCGATATCGTGGATCATGAGATCTAGGACAACTGAGACATCATTGGCTCGATCTGAGTAAGGACTCATGCGGTGAGCTTCTAATGCCAACACTTCTTCAGTTTTCAACACTTTGCTCAGTTCCTGGAATGCCGGACTAAACCGCTCAATGTGACCAACTTGTAGAATACACTGAGTCTCAGCAGCAGCATTTACTAACGATTCAGCTTCGGAAATACTTGCAGCAATTGGCTTTTCAATCAAAACATGAATTCCTGCGAGAAGACAGTTAATTCCTACGGCATAATGCATACGGGTAGGAACTGCAATGCAAACAGCCTCCACATGAGGTAGTAAATCGCAGTAATCTGCAAAAAAACGTGTTTTGTATTTGCTGGCGGTATCTAACCCTCGATCAACATTAATATCTACTACACCAACCAGTTCAACGTCTTTCATCGAACTTAGTATACGAGCGTGATGTTGTCCCATATTCCCCACGCCGATCACGCCTATGCGGATCGGTCGTAGTTGATGGCGATGTCCGGATCCATTCTGTTCTCCTGCTGACATACTGCTATCTTGCACTCTTATTCTCTCCTCAACCACCACATTTAGAGACGTACGAATCATTAACTTTGTTACTTAAAAGCCAATGATTAATCGGCTAAAACCATCCAGATGGTAACATAGAGGTTCTATTTATGAAGAATTTCAAAGTTTGTTGTGAGTTCCCGTCATCTAGCTTTGTTTTATCTAGTCAGAGGGTAATAGGTAATAGGTAATAGGTAATGGGGAAGAAAATTATTAGCGAACCGTTAGAATCGAAGTCCTTTCTCACAATTACTAATTACTACGCACTACATATGTCGCGTCTAGTACAGCGTAGCAGAAATAAGCAGACAGTTAGAAATATAGTATACGTACATATATTTTTTGACAAGACGCCTTGGGCGAAGTCTTTATAACTCAATACTGTTTGTATTAGCAATTTAGGTCAACTCAAATGAAAGCTGTTATTTTATTGTCTGGGGGATTGGACTCTTCCACCGTTCTGTACCAAGCACTTGCTGATGGATGTGAGTGTTACACTATTTCCTTTGATTACCAGCAAAGACACTTAAAAGAGTTACAATCGGCGGCGGCGATCGCATCTTCTATTGGTGTTGTCAATCAAGTCGTCAAGTTTGACTTACGCTTGTGGGGTGGTTCAGCACTTACAGACGACACTATTAATTTACCCCAAGATCGCTCTTTGGAGCAAATGTCTCAAAATATACCTGTCACTTATGTCCCGGCTCGCAACACGATCTTTTTAAGCTTTGCCCTTGCCTACGCGGAAACTATTACAGCTGAACGTATTTATATCGGTGTCAACGCCTTGGATTACTCTGGATATCCTGATTGTCGCCCCGATTATATCCAGGCAATGCAAGAAGTTTTTCGCTTGGGAACAAAACTTGGTCGTGAAGGAATTGCGATCGCCATTGTCGCGCCACTCATCCACCTGAAAAAAACTGAAATTATCCAACTCGGCAACCAACTAGGAGTTCCTTGGGAACTGACTTGGTCTTGCTACCTTGGTGGCGATGTTGCTTGTGGTGTTTGTGATGCTTGCCGCTTGCGTCTCGCTGCTTTCGCCGAATTAGGACTAGTCGATCCGATCCCCTATGGTGAAGTGAGGAGTTAAGCAAGTTGGCGTCAATAAACACAACTTTACATTGAATCTCATCTTCTCTACTGTAAATATTCGCCTATGTGAGCTAATGTCCGTAAAATCACCCATAATATAAAGAACCCCACCCCCTAACCC